>NZ_JBLWEP010000127.1:0-6870 GCF_048287355.1 Candidatus Electronema sp. TJ | reverse complement strand
GAAGCGGACATCAGAATTCTGGTGCAGAACATCATCACCGGACTGACCGGCAACCCGGACTTTCCCAATCCGCCTGTCTCTCCGGCGCAGCTGCAAGCCTTGCTGGACAGCCTGACTGCTCTGGGAGACGCCCAAGTTTCGGCCCACGCCGCTGCCAAGCAGTCAACTGAAGCCAAGCAGGCCGGGGTGGATGAAATAGTTGCGGCGGCGAAAAGCGTTCTCAGCTATGCGGAAGACGCGGTGCAGGGCAATGACGCGAAACTGGCCGCGCTCGGCTGGGGCGGCAGGGCGGAGCCGACTCCGCTGCAGGCTCCGGGACAGCCCCGCTCCTTGGAGGCGGCCAAAGAGGGGCCGGGCTGGCTGACTTTGGACTGGAAGAAATCCCCGGACGGCGGCAGGCCGGCTTTTTACCGGGTGGAGCGGCGCGCGGCAGCTGGCGGCGAGTGGGCGATGGCAGGCACGGCCTTGGAAGCGGAGATCACCTTGGACAGCCAGGAGCGCGGCAAGGAGCTGGAGTACCGGGTCATTGCTGTGAACAAGGCGGGCGAAAGCGACGCGAGCAACACGGTGACTGCGGTGCTGTGAAGGGTTGTTGCTTGGGCGAAAAATCTTTCGCCAAAGCATGGTCAGCAAAATGCAGGGATCATCCGGCTCAGGCAGCCAAAGGTGCGGGCGATCGAATTGTTTGCGGTCAATTCACTCTGCTGCCGAAACGATGGTCTGCTGAACGCAGCTTCGCTTGCACAGCCCGGTTTCGCAGGCTGAACGCGCCCCGGAAATCTTCCGGGGCCTCCACTTCGGGATCTTTTCTATTTTGATGCCGCGCAATCTTGTCAGCAGCAACATGCTGGAAAGTTCATAACAGGCTCTGAGAAACGTTCTGGCTTCACCAGTTCAGTCTCTTCAGTGCCGCCTTCTTCCGTTATACGGACTTCTCCGCGCCAACGGCGCACCTCGCGCTTTCTATTTGACAGACCGCTGTTTTCTTTGTACTGTCAAGTCTTTTTCCGCCGGAAAACGAACCGTCCGGCCTTATGCACATCCAGCATCGAATTTCCGGGAGTCATTTATGTGTCGATTAGCCCTGAAAACCGCAGACATACCCTTTTCCCCCTATGAGGTTCTGACCGGCATGGAAGCCATGCAGGAGGGATACGATGGCAGCGGCCTTGGCCTGCTGCTGCGCGGGGTCAGCTTTGCGGAGTTCAATTACAAAAAAGAAGAGCAGGTCATCCTGTCCGGCATTGCCCACACTGAGGCGGCTTTCCAACGGTTGAACCAGTATATGGAGGAGCGCGGCTTTGAGCAGGAGTATGATCATCAGTTCAAGGTCAACGCCGCGCTGATTGAGGCCAAAGACCGCTATCAGTACATCGTCCGCGTTTACAAAAAGCCGCAGGGGATCAGCGAGGCCGAGCTGGAAGACAAGCTGATGCTGACTCGTCTTTTCCTGCGCAAGGATGGCGAGGCGCACGGCAACGACCTGACCGTGTTTTCGTTCTGGTCAGATGTGGTGATGATCAAGGAAGTGGGTTGGCCGTTAGACATCGGCGACGCGCTCGGCCTCAACGACGGACGCATCAAGGCCCGCGTGGTCATGGCGCAGGGACGGCAGAACACCAACTACGGCATCAATCTCTACGCCTGCCATCCCTTCTTCATTCAGGGCATCGCCACAATGACCAACGGCGAGAATACCGCGTTCGTGCCGATCAAGGAATGGCTGCTGGGCAAGAATATCCCCGGCTATATGGGCTATCAGTCCGACTCTGAGGTATTTGCGCACATTCTTCATTACGTGACCAAGAAGCTCAATCTGCCGCTGGCCTGTTACAAGCACGTCATCACCCCGCTGAAGACCGAAGAGCTGAACAAGCATCCGCAGGGCGAGTTCCTCAAAGGGCTGCGCACCGCCTGCCGCCGTCTGATCATTGACGGGCCGAACGCGGTCATCGGCACCCTGCCGGATGAATCCTGCCTCATCGTCATGGATCAGAAGAAGATGCGGCCTGCCACAGTGGGCGGACGGCCCGGCGCGTGGGCCATTGCCTCGGAGATGTGCGGCGTGGAAGCCCTCATTCCTGACCGCGACCCCAGCCTCGACTTCCAGCCCATGCGCGAACACACAGTCATCATTCCCCCTGACAGAAAGGAACTTCAGATATGGTCTCAGTTCGATCAATTTACACTCAGCCAGGCAGCCTGACCTACAGCGATCTGCCCTGGATTATCCAGCACCGCGAAGACCGCTGCACGCTCTGCGGTCAATGCACGGCGGTTTGTCCGAAGCAGGCGATTTACCTGACCTATCGCAGGCAGCGGGTGCCCAAGCTGGACATCCTCCAGAAAAAACGCGGCAACGATTACCGCCATTTTGTCGGCATCCGCCAGAACACCGACATCGCCAAGATGTGCATTGGCTGCGGCATGTGCTCTTCTGTTTGTCCGAACGAGGCCATCGGCCCGGTGCCGAACAGCAACGAGCACCGCTCGCGCTTTCACATGGATGAGAAGGGCGATGCTTGGAAACGCGGCGGACGGCGCAATGTGCCGGGCAAGACCATACTTGACCGCATCGCCTTTGACCGCATTTCCATGCTCACTGACCCGGCCCTTGATGCCGGGCGGCATGAGTTCAACATCAACACCATTTTGGGTCGCATACTGCCGCCGGAGGAGTTTCTCCGCCGTCAACAGGCAGGCGAGTGGATTCCGCCGACCCGCGAGATATTCCCCTTCGTGATCGGCTCGATGTCCTTTGGTGCGCTTTCGCCCAACATGTGGCTGGGTCTGCTCCAAGGCGTGGCCTACTGCAACGAGGTGCTTGGTATTCCCGTGGTCATGGCCACTGGCGAGGGCGGCTGCCCGCCTTGGGTGCTGCGCAGCCCGTTCCTCAAATACATCATCCTGCAAATCGCTTCCGGTTATTTTGGCTGGGACGAGATTATCCGCGCCATCCCGGAGATGCAGTGCGACCCGGCAGCCATCGAGATCAAGTACGGCCAAGGCGCGAAGCCTGGTGACGGTGGCCTGCTGATGTGGTTCAAGGTCAGCAAGCTGATCGCCCGTCTGCGCGGCGTGCCGGAAGGCGTTGATCTGCCTTCACCGCCGGTGCATCAGACGCTCTACTCGATTGAGGAAAGCGTCATGAAGATGATCCAGACCATGTCTATGGCCTTTGGCTTCCGCGTGCCGGTTTATCCAAAGATTTCCGGTTCCACCTCGGCCAAGTCGGTGCTGAACAACCTCGTGCGCAATCCCTACGCAGGCGGCTTGCTGATTGACGGCATAGACGGCGGCACAGGCGCGGCCTACAACATCAGCATGGATGCCACCGGCCATCCGATTGCCTCCAATGTGCGTGAGTGCTACCTCGATTTGGTTGCCCAAGGCCGCCAGAATGAGATTCCGCTTTTTGCTGCGGGCGGTATTGGCAAAAACGGCAACGTCACCCAGAACGGCATGGCCCTGATCATGCTCGGCGCGTCGGGTGTGCATATCGGCAAGTACATCATGCAGGCCTGCGCAGGCTGTCTCGGCAACGAGATGGGCCGCTGCAACGTCTGCAACGTCGGCATTTGTCCGAAAGGTATCACCAGCCAGAATCCCAAGCTCTACCGCAGGCTTGACCCGGATGATGTTGCCCAGCGCGTGGCCGATGTCTTCTCCTCAATCAGAACGGAGATGAAGAAGATCATGGCCCCGCTTGGCCGTTCGCAGAGCCTGCCCATAGGCATGTCCGATGCACTCGGCATTGACGATGCGGACGCGGCGCAGCGGCTGGGGATTAAGTATATTTGTTAGGGCAAAAGTACGTGTGCTGCCGAAAGTCGGGGGCGCACGTGTTCAATATCAATAGCACACCCGTTCGAGGAAGGCTAAAAAAGGAGAAAACTATGGCTATAGTAGGTAGCAGATACCGTTTAATCAATGGCCCTGACAGGCAGCACAATTTTTATTTCCAAGCCCAAGAAATACCGAACGGAAAAATTCGTGTTTCTTTAGAGGCGGAGAGGATAGAGGATGCAAAAGCAACTGTTGACCTTTCCAAGGGTGATGAATCTAGAATTAGATTTCAAATACACGCCTTTGGAACAATATATTGGGCGGAAGGAATTCTTCGGTGGGATGCCCCGTACAATGTAGTTAGATATCAAGGATTCATCAGGCTGGCCAATGTTGCAGAAATCTTTATGGAAGACTGCCCTGTTTTGGAGTTACCATAAATATTTCAGGTTTTCTCTTGCGCGTTCCAAAGCTCCTGCGTTGGAACGCAGGCGTGCTGCATGACCCAGCTCATCATAATCATAAAATTCCCAGCGCATCTCATGTCAAGCCGCTGATTCAGGCTGCGCTTGATCATGAAATCCATATTCTTAAAATCGACCTTGAAAAAACAATACGACAGCTTCGGCACTTTGAAGAACAATTCGGCAAGGAAAGTCGTTTGTTTTATGAAGAATTTCAAGACGGAATCCTTGGCGACGATATGGAATATATGAAATGCGCCGGGGAGTATGAAACATTCCTTTTTCTGTACAGGAGTGCTTGATATGCTAGATAAAAGATTTTATCTTCTTGAGATAGTAAAAAATATCCGCATAGTTGATCCATATAAAATAATCCTTTTCGGTTCTTACGCAGACGAAACATTTTCTGACGATAGCGATATTGATTTAGTCGTTGTGCTTGATTCGTCAAAAATATCTAAGGATTACGAAGAAAAAATGCAGAACAAGCTGCTGGTTCGCAGGAATATTTATGGGTTAACCAAGCAGATTCCTATTGATCTTGTTGTGTACACAAAAGGCGAATACGATATTCTTTCGCAGAATAACGCCTCATTTTTTCAAGAGATAAAAAAGAAAGGCAAGGTATTGTATGAAAAGGCAGACTGAATATTGGCTTGAGTCTGCCAAAGATGATCTCCTCCTTATCGAAGAAATTATTAGAAACGAATACCTTACCCACATGGTGGCCTTTCATTCTCAGCAGGCCATTGAAAAAAGCATGAAAGCTGTTCTGGAAGAAAAAGAAAGTCATGTTCCCAGAATTCACAACATCATAACTTTGAGAGGGAAAATAGAAAATTATATTAAGATGGATGTTGATCAAAATATATTCGATCAAATCAACGAACTGTATATTGACGCAAGGTATCCAACAGAACTTGGTTTGCTGCCGGGTGGGAAACCGTCGAGAAAGGTTGCAGAAAAATTCTTCAACATGGCAACAGAGATTTACGAAACGATCAAAAACTATTTAGCGGGCAAGGCTGATTAGTCAAAAAACACCAGCCATCCGGGCATCTTCTGTCCATAACACGGATTTTTTTATTATTATGACTGAACACGCGATCAAAACTGCAACCATATGCGGCAAGGATGCCAATGGCCTGCGCCTAACATCCAAGATTTTTGAAGAAGAAGTGCGCGGCGCGGCGGCTGACGCGGACGAGCTGCTGCTCGAATCCTTTGGTCAGCACAACATCGGCCTGCGGCTGGGCGGGCGCAAGGACAGGCCATTGACCATCCGGGTGAAAGGACCAGTCGGGCAGCGGCTCGGCTGCATGGGCTTGCCCGGCACCACGATCATCTGCGAAGGCTCGGCCTCGGACGACGTGGGCTATCTCAACATCGGCGCGGATGTGATCGTCAAGGGCGACGCGACCAACGGCGTGTGCAGCGCGATGGCGGGCGGCAGGGTGATGATCGGCGGCTCCATCGGCGCACGCGGCCTGACCATGACCAAGTGGAACCCCGACTACCAACGCCCGCAGATGTGGGTGCTCGGCTCAGTCGGCGACACCTTTGCCGAGTTCAACTGCGGCGGCATCGCGGTGGTTTGCGGCCATAACCCGAAGAACCCGGACAGCGTGCTCGGCTACCGGCCCTGCGTCGGCATGGTTGGCGGCTGGGTCTATTTCCGGGGCAAAACCGACGGCAGCTATGCCCGCAACAGCGCCAAGCTGACGCAGCCCAATGACGAGGAATGGCAGTGGCTGCTTGAGCGTCTGCCGGAATACCTCAACGCCATAGGCAGGCCGGAATTGCTCGACGAACTGAGCAAACGCGAGGACTGGAACCTGCTCGCCGCTGTCAGCCCGCAGGAACGCGCCCTGCTGTCCTCCGGCCCCATGCCGATGTCCGAGTTTGCCAAGCGCGTGTGGAGCGCGGGCTTCGGCGGTGGCGACCCCTTGCGCGACCTCGCCCCAACGCTTGACCGCTCGGTGGTCGGCGTGATTGAGACCGGCGAGCTGCGCAGGCGCAAGCCGTGGTGGGTCAACCGCGACTCCGCCGCGCCCTGCACCTACTACTGCCCGATGCACATCCCGACCATTGACCGGCTGCGGATGATCCGCGAGGGCAGGAACGAGGAAGCCTACGAGATGCTGCTGCGCTACACGCCCTTCCCGGCCTCGGTCTGCGGCACCATCTGCCCGAACCTCTGCATCCAGAACTGCTCGCGCAAGAAGATAGATTTCTCCATTGATGTCTCAATCTTGGGCCAAGCGGTGCATAACGTGGATCCGCCCAAAGGCAAGCCCGCCACTGGCCGTAAGGTGGCGATCATCGGCGGCGGCCCGGCAGGCATGGGCGCGGCCTGGCATCTGGCTTTGGCGGGCGTTGAAGCCCATATTTTCGAGAAAAGCGAACAGCTTGGCGGCAAGCTGGCCCAGACCATTCCGTGGGAGCGGCTGTCCAAGGCGGTCTGGGAGATGGAGGTGCAGCGTTTCCTCAAGCAGGAGCTGATTCATGTCAATCTCGGCGTGAGCATGACCCAGGAGAAGATCGAGCAGCTCAAGGCCGAGTACGATTACGTCCTGATCGCGGTCGGCACGCATCAGCCGAAAACGATTCCCTTCCCCGG
>NZ_JBLWEP010000126.1:3836-6914 GCF_048287355.1 Candidatus Electronema sp. TJ | reverse complement strand
TCCTCCTTTATCAGGGCAGCTTAACATCCTTTCAGAATTTTTGGGATAGGTTCACTATATCTCTTCCTTCTTCTTTTCACTCCAGCGCGGATCACGATGCAGCACCGCACGTTTATTGCAGTCTTTGCACCAATACTGCTGCTGACCTTGAGCATTATGCCCGTTTTTCACGCTGTCACAGCATCGGCATCGGCGGGTGATGATTTTTTTGTATCATCTCCATGTACTAACTCATCACTTGCTATTTAGCCATTACCGAAAAATGTTCGATCCGGCCCTGGCCCTGCATGGAGCTTGACGCGGACAACAGTATCTGCCTGCGCTCATTGCCGAGATTGAAGTGCTGATCCCCCCGCAGGCAGCAAGCCCTTGCCATGCTTCCGCCTGTCTGCGGAAGATGCCCGCCTCCTTCCTTCAAAGCCGCCTTTGCGCTGCGCCGCAGCTGGCAGGCGCAGGCTGTCATCAGCAGTGACGGCCTGCGCCTGCTTCATGCAGGGGCCTGCGCCCACTCTATGCAGCCGCATGCGCTCACATAGTGCGGCGGCATGCTGTCACGTTCTATGAGACCATGCGGCTGCGGCAGGAGAAATTCTGTTGACAAAAGGGGCGGCGCGTTTTAGTTTGATCCTGCTGCATCAGCATCCCGCCGCATCTCTCCTTTCCTTCTCACTGGAGCGCCGCCATGACCATCAAATACCATGTTGAACCGAACCTGCTGACCACGCCGCATTCCTGGTGCCTGCAAGCTGTGCCTAACCGAACTGTAGGCTATGACGAGATGGCGGCGGACATCTCCGCAGCGCAGCCTGTGTACAGCGCGGAGATGATCAAGACCCTTGGCCCGCTGATGATGAAGTGGATACAGCAGCAGCTGATCAATGGCGACAGAGTGACCTTGCCGGAGTCGTTCAGCTTCTTTCTCTCCCTCAGCGGCAAGCTGGACAGCCCGGACGACCCTCTGCCTGAGGATGACGACATGCTGCATGTCCATGTCCGCGTCTCCCGGCCTTACACCAGGGAGATACAGCACCGTGGCCGGTTCGAGCGCGTGGCGGCACCAGAGAAAGCACCGGTGGTCAGCTCTGCCGAAGACACGCTGTTCAAGCTCAATGACGTGCTCAGCCCGGCAGGTGCGCTGCTGCTTGACGGCAGCAACCTCGCCTCCTCGCCGCCGAGCGCGGGCAGTGTGGTGATTGCAGGCACGCGCAACGGCAGCGCCGTGCAGACGCGCCTGCTGCGGGTCGAGCCAAGCGAGATCATGCTGCTGCCGGACATCCCTGCGCAGGACAATCCTTGGAACAACGAGTACACCCTCACGGTCAAGGCCCGCTACAGTGCACACGGCACGCAGCGCAGCGGGACCTTCAGCCGCAAGCTGCGCACGCCGCTGCTGATCAGCGGCCTGGTGCACGAAGTGGGGCCGGGCCTGCTCAGCGGCAGCGGAGACACGCCCTTGGCGCGGCTGACCGGCGGTGTCGCCAATGCGTCCGAGCTGCTGCGCGTGCAGGCACTGGTGGACAGCCGCAGCGGCCAGCTCAGCCTGCGTCTGCTGGACATGCGGGAAGGCGGCAGGCAAGGCGCGGCGGTCACGGTGGCAGCCGAGGGGGAATACGAGCTGATGGGCTTCAGCGGCTCGGCAGTGGAGTTCATCTACATCACGGTTGCAGACCTTGCCGGGCTGATCAGCCTGGCGCAGGACAACTACAGCAGCAGGCTGGTGGATATTTTAGACATCAGGACCAGCTGAGGCCGGTAGCCTGCGCTCACTGCCGCTGCCAGCAAGAGGACAGCCTGCGGACTGCGCGGGCCATGTTTGTCCGCAGGGCAGAATCTTGTTTGACAAAGCCGCAGGCAGGCAGTATTTCTTTCTCCATGCAGCCAGCCCATCCAGTGCCACAAATCAAGCGCAGCCGTGAGCGCCTTCACAGGAGCATTATGAACTATTCCAAGAGCATTCTTGCCGCCTTCCTCCTGCTGGCCCTGTCCGCCTGCAAGGAGAGCGGGGAGCACAAAGCCGCAACGTCCGCCGCCAGCAGCGGCAAAACCGTCATCGCCGCATTGGCCGAGGCCAAGCTGACCGAGGAGCCGGTTTTTCATGAGGCCATCGGCACAGTGCGGGCCGAGGCGACCGGAGTGATCTCCGCCCGCACCACCGGCACCGTGACTGAGCTGAAGGTGCGCGAGGGCGACCAAGTCAGGCAGGGCGACCTGCTGCTGATTATTGGCGACAGCCAGCTCAGCGACCGCATACGGCAGGCTGAGGCGGCGGTGCGCGAGGCGGCGGAGGGCTTGAAAGCAGCGGCGGCGGCCAAGGAGGCGGCAGGAGCGCGGGCGGACATGGCCGAGACCAATCTGAGGCGGCAGAAGGATCTGGCCGCCAAGCAGGTCGGGGTGCAGCAGAATCTTGATCAGGCGGCGGCGGCGCAGCGCGAGGCAGGCGCGGCCCGCGCTCAGGCAGGCAAGGCGATTGAGGCGGCATCAGCCCGGCTGGCTCAGGCTGAGGCTGCGGCCCGCATTGTCAAGGCCGACAGCGGCGTGCTGGCCCCGTATGACGGCGTGGTCACGGCCCGGCTGATTCAGGCCGGCTCGCTGGCCAGTCCGGGCACGCCGCTGCTGACCATAGAGAAGGCGGAGGCCTTCCGCGCTGACGTGAGCGTGCCGGACAGCCTGGCAGACAAGGTCAAGGCGGGCGACGCGCTGCGCGTGGCTGTGCCTGATGCCGCGCCGGAGCCGCTGGCAGCCGCAGTGCTGGCGGTGGAGCCGAACGTTGATCCGAAGACCCGCACCTTCATTGTCCAAGTCAAGCTGCCGGATACCCCTGGCCTGCGCTCCGGCCTCTTTGTCCGCGCCTTCATCCCCACCGGCACAGCCAAGACCATCCTTGTCCCGGAGATCTCCTTGGTGCGGTACGGTCAGCTCATCGGCATCTTCGTGCTGGACAAACATGGCCGCGCCCGCTTCCGTCTGGTCCGGCCTGGCGCGACTGCGGGCGGCAGGACAGAGATACGCTCTGGACTGCACGAGGGCGAACGCTTCATCATGCTGCCCAAGCCGGAGCTTGCTGACGGCGATCTGATC
>NZ_JBLWEP010000126.1:0-3084 GCF_048287355.1 Candidatus Electronema sp. TJ | reverse complement strand
GGCGCAGTGCTGGCCCTGCCCCGTGAGGAGGAGCCGCAGATCGTCGTGCCGATGGTGGACATCTTCGTCGGCATGCCGGGCGCGGGAAGCCGCGAGATTGAGACCCGCGTGACCAAGCCGATGGAGAAGCTGCTCTGGGAGATACCTGGGGTGGAGTACGTCTACTCCACCTCCAGCCCGGGCCTGTCCATGGTCATCGTCCGCTTCAAGGTGGGCGAGAACGAGGAGAACGCCATCGTCCGCCTCCAGTCCAAGCTGCGCTCCAACTATGATCTCATCCCCCCCAACGTCACCGAGCCGCTGATCAAGCCGCGCTCGATTGACGATGTGCCGATCCTTGCCCTGACCCTGCATGGCAGCAAGGCCGATCATATGACCTTGCGCCGGGTGGCAGCCGAGGTGGAGGACGCGGTCAAGCAGGAGCCGGATGTCTCGGCCACCGGGCTGATCGGCGGCGAGAAGCGCAGCGTGGAAGTGCGCCTGGACCCGGTGCGGACAGCGGCGCGGGGCCTGGATTTCAGCCGCGTGGCCGCCGCGCTGAGCCAGGCCAACTATGAGGCTGATGCCGGAGCCTTTCCCTCGCCCGGAGAAGGCCAGGTGAAGGTGCATGTGGGCGGCTTCCTCCGTGATGTGCGCGACATCGAAGGACTGGTGGTCGGTGTGCAGAACAGCCGTCCGGTCTTCCTCCGCGATGTGGCGACGGTGGCGGAAGGTGCTGAGACTCCGGCGCAGCATGTCTTCTTTGGCAGCGGCCCGGCAGCTGCGCAGCCCGCTGCCGCTGGGCTTGAGCCGGCGGTCACGCTGACAGTGGCCAAGCGCAAGGGCGCGAACGCCATCAGCGTGGCCGAGAAGGTGCTGCGACGGGTGGAGGAGCTGAAGGGCAAAGTCATTCCCGGCGACATCACGGTCAGCATCACGCGGCACTATGGCGAAACAGCCAAGGAGAAGTCGGACGAGCTGCTGCTGCACATGGGCATTGCCATAGTCAGCGTCACCATCCTCATATGGCTGACCCTGGGCCTGCGCGAGTCGGGCGTGGTCGCTCTCGCCATCCCCGTGACCTTGGCGCTCACGCTCACGGTCTTCTATCTGCACGGCTACACACTGAACCGCATCACCCTCTTCGCGCTGATCTTCTCCATAGGCATACTGGTGGATGACGCGATAGTGGTGGTGGAGAACATGGTGCGCCACTTCCGCCTGCCGGAGAACGCGGGCCGTCCGCGCCTGAGCATGGCCGTGGAGGCGGTGGACGAGGTGGGCAACCCCACCATCCTCGCCACCCTGACCGTCATTGCCGCCATCCTGCCGATGGCCTTTGTCGGCGGTCTGATGGGGCCGTACATGCGGCCCATACCAGTCGGCGCAACAGCGGCAATGGTCTTCTCCCTGCTCATCGCCTTCATTGTCACGCCCTGGGCCAGCCTGCGCCTGATCAAGGCGGGCGGCAAAGGCCACGGCAGCCATAAAGAAGACCTGATGACCCGCCTCTACCGCCGGATCATGGGCGGCCTGCTCCACAACGGCCTGCTGCGTGCGCTTTTCCTGCTCGCTGTGGCCGCGCTGCTCGCCGCTTCCTGCTGGCTGGTGGCCGCGCAGCTGGTGAAGGTCAAGATGCTGCCCTTTGACAACAAGAGCGAGTTTCAGGTCATCCTCGACATGCCGGAGTCGGCAACCTTGGAGGAGACAGCGGCTGTGGCTGCTGAGATGGGGCGCAGCCTGGCCGCAGTGCCGGAGGTGACAGATTATCAGGTCTATGCGGGCACGGCCTCTCCCTACAACTTCAACGGCCTGGTGCGGCATTACTATCTGCGTCAGGGCGCGAATATGGCGGACATCCAAGTCAACTTGGTCGGCAAGCACGGGCGCACGGAGCAAAGCCATGAGATCGCCAAGCGGGTGCGGCCCCTGCTGACCGAGATTGCCCAGCGTCACGGGGCGCGGGTCAAGGTGGCGGAGGTGCCGCCTGGCCCGCCTGTGCTCTCCACCTTGGTGGCTGAAGTCTATGGCCCGGACTATCAGCGGCAGAAAGAGCTGGCCCTGCACATCCGCCAGATCTTCGAGCAGACTGAAGGCGTGGTGGACGTGGACTGGTACATGGAGGAAGGCCAGATCCAGCACAACCTTGAGGTGGACCGCGAGAAGGCGGCAATCAACGGCGTGAGCGTGCAGCAGGCAGCTGAGACGCTGTCCTTTGTCATGGAGGGCAGGCAGGTCGGCATCCTCCATGATCCGCCGGAGAAAGAGGATGTGGACATCGTGCTGCGCGCGCCCTTTGCCCAGCGTTCCAGCCTTGACCGTCTTCAGGAGGTGCAGGTTGCAGCGGCGGACGGCTCGCTGGTGCCGCTGGCCAGCCTGGTGCGCAGCAGGAAGACCGAGGCAGACCGGAGCGTCTATCACAAGAACCTGATGCCGGTGGTCTATGTCACCGGTGATGTGGCCGGGGCCAAGGAGAGTCCGGTCTATGCCATCTTGGAGATGCAGAAGAAGATTGCCGCCCTCAAGCTGCCAGAGGGCTACACGGTTGAGCAGCACACTGCCGGGCTGCCGGCAAGCTCGGCCCGGCTGGCCATGAAATGGGACGGCGAATGGCACATCACCTACGAGGTCTTCCGCGACTTGGGCCTGGCCTTTGCTGTGGTGCTGCTGCTGATCTTCGTGCTCGTGGTGGGGTGGTTTCAGTCCTTCACCACGCCCTTCACCATCATGACCGCCATTCCCTTCTCGCTCATCGGCATCCTGCCCGCGCACATGGGCATGAATGCCTTCTTCACCGCTACCTCGATGATCGGCTTCATTGCCGGAGCAGGCATAGTCGTGCGCAACTCCATCATCCTGGTGGACTTCATCGAGCTGCGCCTGAGCGAAGGGATGCCGCTGGACTTGGCCGTGATTGACGCGGGCGCGGTGCGCTTCCGGCCCATGGTGCTCACTGCGGCGGCAGTGGTGGTCGGAGCCTCAGTCATCCTCTTTGATCCCATCTTCCAAGGGCTTGCCATCTCGCTGATGGCGGGCGAAGTGGCCTCGCTGCTCTTCTCAAGGATGACCGTGCCGATACTCTACTTCATGGAGAAAGGCTGGGAG
>NZ_JBLWEP010000125.1:0-6931 GCF_048287355.1 Candidatus Electronema sp. TJ | reverse complement strand
GCCGAGCACATCTGCCGTGTGCTTGGCCTTGCCGCCGGAGACAGCCTCCGCCTCGGCATGATCAACGGCAGGCTGGGCCGGGGAACTGTCCTCAACATTGATGCCAAGACAGTGACCTTGGCTGTCAGCCTTGACCGCGAGCCGCCGCCCCCGCCGCCGACCGAGCTGATTCTCGCCCTGCCCCGCCCGATCATGCTCCAGCGCATTCTCAAGCAGGCGGCGACGCTGGGCGTGCGACGCATCCATCTCATCCGCTCGGCCAAGGTGGAGAAATCCTTCTTTCACTCCCCTGCCCTGCTGCCGGAGAAAATCCGCGAGCGGCTGCTGGAGGGCCTGACGCAGGCCGCCGCAGACACCCGCCTGCCGGAAGTGCGCGTCCATCCCCTTTTCAGCACCTTTGTGAAGGATGTTCTGCCGGAGCTGGACGGCTGCCGCCTGCTTGCGCATCCCGGCGTGCCTGCAACGCTGCCGGAGGTTTTTCCCAAAAACGGGAAGCGCATCCTGCTGGCAGTCGGCCCGGAAGGCGGCTGGAACGAGCATGAGCTGCGCTGCCTGACCGAACAGGGCTTCACCGCCTTCAACATGGGCGGCAGAATCCTGCATGTGGACACCGCCGTGGCTGTGCTGCTCGGCCAGCTTCAGCTGCTGCGGGAAATGACCCGCCTCTAACTCTTGAGCTTCGGCTTCTTGTCCGTGGCAAGAACAGAATAAAATTTGTCGATCATCCGCTTGTGGCTGAGGGCGACGCTGGAGTCGCGCAGCAGCAGGCCGGTCATGTCCTTTTCCGAAATCGGCGCGCTGAACAGATAGCCTTGTCCCTCGTCGCAGCGGCTTTTCTGCAGAAAAAAGAGATGGTCTTCAGTCTCGATGCCCTCGGCGATCACCCGGAAGCCAAGGTTTTTGGCGATGGAAATGATGCCCAAGGTGATGGCCGCGTCGGTCTTGTTGGTGGTGACGTTGGTGATGAAGGACCGGTCGATCTTGATTTTGTCCACCCGCAGGTGCTGGAGGTAGCTGAGAGAGGAGTAGCCGGTGCCGAAGTCGTCAATAGCTGTCTTCACCCCCTGCGCCCGCAGCTTGTTGATCAGATCCACAGTGTAGTCCATGTTCTCAATCAGCACGCCCTCGGTGAACTCCACTTCCAGTGCCTCTGGCGGATAGCCGCTGGTCTCTATGCAGCTCATGATCTGATGGTAGAGATCGCGCCGCCGCAGCAGCCGCCCGGAGAGGTTGACTGCCATGACGAATTTTCGGAAGCCCATGTCCCGCCATTTTTTGCCCTGCTCGCAGGCTTTGCGCATCAGATCAAGGCCGAGTTTTTCGATCAGACCAGTGTTTTCGGCGATCGGAATGAAAGCGACGGGCGAAATCATTCCTTTCATGGGATGGATCCAGCGGGCCAAGGCCTCCATGCCGCAGATGGAGCCGTTGGTCAGGCTGACCTGCGGCTGGTAATAATTGATCAGCTCGTTGTCAGCCACCGCCTTGCGCAGGTCGTTCTCTAAATAAAGGCTTTCAGCGGCCTGAATCTTCATCCCGCTGTCCCACGAGCAGATGCGGTTGCCGCCTTCGCCCTTGGCCGCCTCCATGGCTGTGTCCGCGTTGCGCAGAATTTCCAGCGGAGTGCCGCCGTCGTCAGGATAAAGGCTGAAGCCGATGCTGGGCCGGATGAGGATAGATCGGGACTCGTTGTCCAAAGGAGTGCGGAAGCGCTGCATGATTTTTTCCGCCAGCTTTTTCGCCCGCTCCCGGTTGGCGGGCGGCGGCAGGACAATCGCGAATTCATCCCCGCTCAGGCGGGACACCAAGTCTGCGCCCGCCTCTTCGGCGCAGCTGCGCAGTATCGAGGCCACGCTGCATAAAATCTTGTCGCCGAAACCGGGGCCGAAAATGCGGTTGATGCGCTTGAAATGATCCAGATCCACATAGATCAGGGCAATGCCGCGTTCTGACTCCTTGCCCAGCAGGATGATGGAATCCTCAAGATACTGCTGAAACGAGGGGCGGTCTGCCAGACCGGTCAAAGGGTCAAGGCCAAGGCCGGAAGACAGCGCACCGCTGTCCTTGGCGGCGGCAGCCGGAACAGAACCAAGGCAGTGCTGGAAGCGGGAGTCGCTTTCTTGGGGAAAAAGCAGGCAGATGAAGCCTTTTTCCTTGTCCTCTTCGTCAGTTTCGCTGCGGGTGATGGAAAGCTGCAGCTCGCATTTCTGCTCCTCCTGCAGGATTTGCAGCAGCATCGCCCTGCCGTGCCAGCTGCCCTTCTCGTCCGCCTCCCTCAGCGCCTCGGTCAAGCCCTGCTTTGTCTCGGCCAGCTCAATCACTTGGTCAAGCCGCCGGTCCTGCATCGCCTTCAAGGTGCAAGCGCAGCGGCTGAGCAGCGCAGGATTGGCGTACAGTATCTGCTGCTCCAAGCTGACGAAGAGGATGCCGCAGTTCTGGCTGTCCATGACCTGCCGCCGGATGGACAGCTCCTTCCGCATCCTGAACGAGGTGGTTTTCGCCTGATGCAGCTGGGCCTTGTACTGGACGAGCTGCTGCCGCAGCGTCTCCATGTCGGCATCCCCCAAAGATTCCGCAGCCGCGCCGCTCTCCAGCGGCATCTCGGCCTGCGCCTCTCCTGCCTTGGCCGCTTTCATCTCCGGCAGAGGTGCTGCCGCCGCTTCCTTGCGTTTCTCCTGCCGGATTGTCTCAGCGGCTGCTTCCCGCCGTTCGCGGACAACGGGGATGGTGCCCCAGCTCATGATGTTTTCTTCGCAGAAAATAAGAGCGGGAACGCGGCGGCCCGGCGGCAGGGCCTTGTTCTGCTCCGGCATCCTGACTGTGACCGAAAAACTGTCCGGGCTGGTTTTCTCCACCGTGATCAATTTGGCGAACTGGCGGAACGGCTCCACCGTCAGCTGCGGTTTTTGAAATCCCTCCACTTGGAACACAAGCTGGAAACAGCAGCCTTCCTGACAGTCATCCGCTGGCAGACGCAGCTCTTCCGGCTGCCAGCGGATGACTGTGCTGACACTGGTGCTGTTCCGGCTTTTGTCGAGGAAAGGGAACGGGCTTTTGAAGCGGCAAAACTGGCAGGTGAAGCTGTTGGTCTCAATCAAAGCCGGGGTCAGGGTGATGCTGTTCCGCTGTCCGCATTCCTCACAGAAGAGAATCATAAATATTGCGTCGGAAGAGGAAAAGATTTACTGTATGCGCCGCTGTCAGCGTCAGCCTGTTTGCTGAAAAAAGGAGCCGGAATCCTCCGTCTCCGCTACAAAAAAGAAAATACCACGCATTCCGGCGGCGGTCAATGAGCAGGCGGTCTTTCCGCGCCGCATATGCTGTTCTGCTTTCCTGCCAACAACACATTATGCAGAGTTTTTTTCCCAACATGCGGCTGTTGGACAAAGAAATGCCGCTGTCTCCGCCAGAAACAAAGGACAGCGGTTTTCTGCCCGCCGAAACGCGGAGCAAAGGTCTGCTGATTGTCTACACCGGAAATGGCAAAGGCAAAACCACTGCCGCGCTCGGCCTGACTCTGCGCGCACTCGGCCACGGCTGGCCGGTCTGCTTCATCCAGTTCATCAAGGGCAGCTGGAAATACGGCGAGCTGAACGCTGTCAGCCGTTTCAGCGAACTGCTTGACTTTCACGTCATGGGCCGCGGCTTCACATGGAAGTCCGATGACTTGGCCAAAGATGCCGCCGCAGCCCGCAAGGGCTGGGACTTGGCCCGGCAGGTGTTTGCCGAAGGGCGGCACCGGCTTGTTGTGCTGGACGAGCTGACCTATCTGATCAAATACCAAATGCTGACCGAAGATGAGGTGCTGGACACGCTGGCTCGGCGCGGACCGCAGGTTCATGCGGTGATCACCGGTCGGGGGGCCGGGGAGGGCCTGCTGCGGGCCGCTGATCTGGTCACAGAGCTGCGCGAGGTCAAGCACCCGTACAAACAGGGCATCCGGGCGCAGCAGGGCATTGAATTCTAGGGCGACTGAGGTTTCTTCTCTTCCTCTCCGCCCGGCTCCAGCTGCCGTTTCCGGGTGGAGCGTTCCTCGTCCAGCTGCTGGAGGCCCTCCATCAGCAGCTTCATGAAATAGCCGATCTCCGGCGCGTCAAAATCCTCTTTTGGCAGACCAGGGTTGAACTTGAAGCGGCCTTTCTTCTCGTGGAGAATGCGGAAGAAGGCTTCTTTGCCCTTATGCCCGTCGTAGGAAGCCTTGATCAGCCCGCCTTGGCGAAGAGAAAAGCGGGCCGTGCCTTTGGACACCTCGGTGATGGTGAGGATGCCTGTCTTGGCGTTGGTGTGCAGGGTCTGAAACAGAGCTTCGGGCGGAATCTCCTCCAGTCTGCCGATCATGCCGGAGGCGTAGTCGTCAAAACGAATCTTGTTGGAACGGCTCAGACGCTGGGCCATCAGCTTGGTGAAATAACGCTGCATGGCCGGGTAGCGGTCCAGCACCAGTTGAAAATGCCGGTGATGCACACTGAGTATTTTGCAGTCCGCCGCCGCCTGCACAGTGGCTCCGATGTTCTCGTCACAGATCAGGCTCATCTCGCCGAATATCTCGCCCTGCTCCAGAGTGGAGATGGATATGCCGGTGTCGTTGAGGATGTTCACCTTGCCTTCGGCGACAATATAGAGCTTGCTGCCTGGCTCGCCTTGGCGGATGATGATGTCGTCCTTCTTGAACACCTCCAATTTGGCATTGCGCAGCAGCTCGGCCAAGCTCTCAGGGCTGATTATCTGAAAAAAAGGAAAGCGGCTCAGTTCCTCCAACAGGGCCGCCAGCTCTTTATTGGTTTGCAGCAAGGCCTCCTGCTCCGGCCCGTTTTTTCTGTTGCGGATATGCTCAAGGCGGAGCGAGCCTGTGCAGCCTGCGCAGGAAATTAAGCAGTCAGGTATCTGGTCGGCGCGCTCGTATTTGATGATCAGCTTGACCAAGTCGCCGTAAAGAATCTCGCAGTTCTCGCGGGGCTGATTGGCATGAACAGCGGAGCTGCTGACAAAGGAGCTGTCGCCGTTGGTGCGCATCATCACCGCCACTCCTGAAACGGTGAAGGAGTCGCCGTACTGAAACTTCGGACAGCTCAGGCTCTCGCACACTCGAAAGATGACTCGTGGAACTCCCATTGTTGCTGTCCTGTCCTGCCTGTCTCTCCGAAAATGAGGTGAAAAATCATGCCGCATAGTCTAATATGACCAGAAAGTTTTCAAGAGCGCAACTTTTTTGTCGAAAAACATTTTTCTTTCCGGCCGCCGCCGGATGACCGTCATGCTGAAAACCTGTGTCAGCCCCACAGGCGCATTTCGGGTTGGTCTGCACCGGCCCAGCTGCGCTGTCCGCAATCTGCGCGACCATGATTTCCTCCTCTGTCTCGGCTCGCTGCCCGACGGCAGGGAGCTGAACAACCTGGCAAATTTCCCGTCCGGCAATGTCCAAGAGCTGGAAGGCCGCTGGATTTACGAAATTCCCAACGCCTTTCCTTGTCAAGGCGTGACCTATGTTGATTCTGTCTGGGCAGCGGCGCGTGCTGAGCAGCCCGGCCTGATCAAGATTGAGCCGCCGCCGCAATGCTCGCTTGTGCAGTCGTTCGGTCTGAATGAGGCGGAGCGGCAAGCAATGATCAGCCGCCTGCCTGTGCCGCTCAAATACGCCCTGGCCGTTAGCTCCACAGATCCGGAAGAGTTGATGATGCTGGCGCGAACCTGCTGCCGGATGGAGTTTGATGCAAATGGTGAGCCAGTCGGTTTGAAATACCTGCGGCCCGGCAAGCCGGATATTGATGATTGCGAGCTGTTTGAAACCATCGCCAACAATGCACATCTGCCTGACCGCTGGAAGGAAGTGATGGTTTTGCGGCCCGGCGTGCAAGGCAACAGTGAAATCGTGGGGCGTTACGCTGAGGGCACGCATGTTTTCGAATACCTTCGCCGCAACTCCTACATTCCTTGGGGGCATTACGCCGCCAACATGGCGCATGACGCTGTCCGTTACCGCACGTCAAATTTGACACTGGCGGACATGCGCGGCCTGCGTCATCTCTATTATCAGCGGATTTATGTGACGCTGGCAGAGCAGTTCGGCATCAATCTTGAGCTGCCCAAGCGCAGTCTGACTGAAGATGAGCTGGAATCGCTGCGAAAAAAAGTCCTGGCAGCAGCGGAGAACAGCGGTCATCCAGCCACGCTTTGGGGATGGAATTTCGGCTACGACTTTTCAAGCTCCGGCTACCGGCTTCATGCCTCGCATCAGATGATTCATCAGCAGTATGCCATAAGCCCTGAAAAAGTCGAGCTGACAGACGGCGGCGAAATGCCAAGCTACAGCTGCGGCGACCAAGTTGCAGAAACGCTTGCCCGCTATGACGGCGATTTTTTCCACGACTACCTGCGCTGCATCCGCCAGAACCAGCGCACAGACGGCGATCAGCGCAAAGAGCGCAGCCTGATTGTTCATGAAGATGCAAACGCGCTGCTTTTTGTTCCCAAGGCGCAGACTTCGCAGTGGGAATTGCAGCTTATGGTCATTGCTGATGCGGACAGCGGGCCGGTTGGCAATATTTTGGAAGCAGACACGGCCGCGCGCGAGTCAATCGACCGGGGCATATTGCTGGCGCAGCATATCTTTGCCAAACTGGGAGCGCGAATGGTGACATCCTTGGAATATTCCAAGCGGATTGGTGTTCACAACGGCCAGCGGCTGCTTTATGCCTTTCTGCCTAAACTGCCGTGGTCAATGGGCGCGTTCAGCGAGGCCCAGCACCGGTATGTCAGCAGTCATTTTCCTGAGGATTTTGCTGCGGCGTGCCGACGGCAAATGCAAGCAATCAAGATCGGAGAGGAACCATGAAAAAAGTCGCGTCACTGCAATACGGAGTTGTCTTTAAAAAGGCGTTCTGCGATCCTGAAATATTCACCGCCTTTGCGCAGGACATCCTTGGCCTGCCTG
>NZ_JBLWEP010000124.1:5299-7118 GCF_048287355.1 Candidatus Electronema sp. TJ | reverse complement strand
AAGACGCAGGCGGAGCTGGCCGCTGACATCGGCAGGACGGCTGGCAGCCAGACGGTCGCCGCGCTGGTGCGCACCTTTGTCCTTGCCCGTCTGCTGGCCGAGGAGAAGCGGAAGAGCGGCCCGGATGCCTATGCCTTGCTGCACGATTATCTGGTCGGCGCGGTGGAGCTGGCCACCGGCGATGTTTCCACCCAGACCGAGGAGGCGAATCAGCTGCTGCGCTATCACCTTGCCCAGCAGCGAGGGGTGATTCCGCTGCGCAGGCTGCGTTTCATCCGGGCGCACGCGGACAGGCCGCTGCTTGTCCAGCCGAATGCCCGGCGGCTGCTCCGCAAGAGTCTGCTTGTGCCTGCGGTGTTTTCAGGGGCGATGGTGTTTGTGGCGGTGCTGATGGCGGGCGGGTTGTATTTGATGGAAACGGCGAAGATTCAGTGGCAGGCGAAGGTGATTGGGAGGCATTGGGATGAGGATGAAACAGGAAGTGTTGAATATAAAATTCGGCCTGAGAGAGGACAGGTGGTGGGTGGAATTCGTAAAAATAACAGACATATTAGATATTGGGATACAAAAGATGGCAGGATAGTTTTCAATAGAGAGAATAATAAAGATATGAATGTATTGATTAATGAGACAGGAAAATTTATTCTTCTAACAGATTATTTTTGGATGGAAAGAAATCTTAACTGTAAGTTGATCAACGTTGATGACGCAACAGAAGTAGAAATTTCTCCCTGTCGTCAATGTGATTTTTCAAAATCAGAACAGCATATTACTTGCCGATCTAGTTCTATCAACGCGATTGATATCGCGCTTTGGTCAATAGAAAAAGAACAATTTATTAAAAAAGTAGATATTATTCAGCAAAATAAAGACGATTCGTGGTCAGAGTTTCAATTTAATAATGATGCGGAACGATTAGTTGTAAAGGAGGGGGATCAACAAAAAGTTATTTCTCTTTACGATACTACCTCTAGTGAGAAAATAAAAAATTTATCCGATAAATTAAAAATAAAAGATGTAGATTTTGATATTTTTTATTTAAACAATAAAGTTTGTACTTTTTCGAATGATACATCTGGAGGTTCAGATGTATCAATTTTTGATCTTGATGACGGTGTTTTAATTTCAAAAATAAAAACATCTGTATCTGTATCGAGAATATATTTTTCGGCAGATGGATATTATATCATGCTTTTCGACTTTTCAAGAATTGGAGATACAATTCGCTTGAGCATACTCTCCGTCTCGGATTTGAAACCTGTTCAAGGAACGAAATTGGAGAATATATATCTTGGTGGCAACATAATTCATTTTAATTCTAACCCAATTGTTTACTGGCGCGATAGAGACGACATAAAACTTTGGCATGTCAGCAAAGGAGAGCCTGTCCTGCTGAAAAATATCAAACTCGGAGATAAGGATAAAGTTTCATCCAGTGCCGACATGCAGCGGGCTGTCATCTGGGGGCCGCAGCGTCCCGCCGAGCTGTGGGATGTGAAAGAGAAAAAAAAGCTGTGCTCGCTGACTTCCAGCAAGGACAAGCACATCCAGTCTGCTGCCTTTTCCATGAACGACACGGCGGTGGTCATCGAAGAAGAAGGCGGCGTTGCCTCGCTGTTCGATGCCAAAGACGGCAGCCCGCTGGCGCAGCATATTTCCGCCGCTTCGGTGTATTACTACGACCCTGACCTGCGGCGCATCCATCTCTGGAACAGCTCCGGCCAAGTCATCCGCCACGTCGAAGGCCGCAGCTATTTCGGCTGGTTTGTGCCCACCAAGAAAGGAGCGATGGATTGAGCCTGCTTCATCGAGACAAGAA
>NZ_JBLWEP010000124.1:0-5145 GCF_048287355.1 Candidatus Electronema sp. TJ | reverse complement strand
TCACGCTTCATATGTCTCAACTCACGCTTCATACGGCTTATGTCACGCTTTATCCGCCTCAAATCACGCTTCATACGTCTCGTATGAAGTTTAATCTGTCTCATATGAAGCTTCATTCGCCTCAACTCACGCTTCATTTGTCTCATATGAAGCTTCATCCGTCTCATATAAAGCTTCATATGAGGCAAATGAAGCGTGAAACGGCGCGTCTCCAGCGTGCTGCCGGGCATTTTCCGTCCTCTGTTCCTCATCTTTGGCGACGAGCGGAGCGGAGCACAGCCGGAGCGTCGTAAAATGACCCTGACCTGCCCCTTCCGGTTGCAGGGAAGAATCTTCTCAGGATCGTGGGAATTTTTGCTGCGCTCAAAAGGACAGGGGGCAAAATCATTCTATTCTGCTCCAGCTCTATGTTTCGACTTCAATGGAGGACATCATGTCATTCTTTCTTTTGCTTTGCGTTTCCTTTGCCCTGATTATGCATGCCGCAGATGAGTCTGCGGCTGGAGAAGCGCGTATTCATGGCTTTTTCGTCCAGCCGTCTCTTGGCTACGGCGCGACAGATTTTCAAAGCTTTTCAAGTCAAGGTGAATACGACAGCTGGGTGCAAAGCATGGCCGATGTCGGCGCGGAAATGCTTTTTTACCAGTGGACAGTGCATTTTGAAAAAGGGCAGACGTGGTTCAGCAATCAATACGGCGGCAGCCCGGATGCGGACTTCGCCTTCTACAATCCGGCACCTCTGACGCTCAACGGCATAGAAACCAGAGGCTGGGTGACACCGACAAACTGGACAGGCTCGCCCAATCAGGACGGCAAGGAGCCGGTGGCCTATCTGCTCGACGCGGCGCAGAAAGCGGGCATCCAAGTTTGGCTTGGCCTTTATCTCAATGAAGAGTCAAGCTCGTTGAGTTGGTGGGATGCAGTGACAGATGAGAACTTCAGCGCGGCGGATCAGCTCATAATTGAACACCATGTCCTGCGCTCCATCGCGGTGGTGAATGACTTGGCGGCGCAGCACGGCAGTCATCCTGCCCTTGGCGGCTTTTATTATTCGATTGAAATCGCCAACAATGCTTTCACGCCAGCGGCAAATCATCCCTATCTGGCCTCAATCATCGATCGGGTGGCCAAGGCCGTGCATCAGGCCCTGCCGGGGAAAAAATTGGCCATCTCTCCGTTTTTCAACACAGCCTTGGACTCGGCGGAACAGTTCGGCGCAATGTGGGAATATGTGCTTAAGAACAGCGAGCTGGACATCATCATCTTGCAAGACGGGGTTGGTGTGGAGCCGCACACATTAACCAAAGACAACGACCAGGTCAGTCAATATTTCCGGGCTGTCCGCAAAGCCGCAAACGCCGCAGGCAAGCCGCTCTGGGGCAATGTGGAGCTGTTCACCAATCTGGGCGACCGGGAAGATCCGCAGCTCATTCCAGCATCGATAGACAAAATCCGCCTTCAGCTGCGGACAGCGGCTCCGCATGTGGACAAGTTCGTCTGTTTCGAGTTTCATTACATGGACCCGAACGACAACTACACATTTTATAAACCGTTGGGCGGCAATGCGGCGGCTGACAGTGCCATGCGCCAGACGCTCTATGACAACTACATGCTCTATTGGCAGAACTGGCAGGAACAAGCGAAAAACAACAGTGCCCTGCCAGCAATCCTTCACCTGCTTTGACCAGATATGGAAACATTGCGCAGATGTTTAGCCCTGTTTGCCGCTCTGACGCTCGGCGGCTGCCTTGGCATGCCGAAGAATGTCAGTCCGGTGAGCGGCTTTGAACTCAGCCGCTACTTGGGCAAATGGCATGAAATCGCCCGGCTCGATCACTCCTTTGAGCGGGGCATGGAGCGCGTCACCGCCGAATATTCTCTGCGCGAGGACGGCGGCGTGGCGGTCAAGAATCGCGGCTTCCTTGCGGCCAAGCAGGAATGGAAAGAGGCCGCAGGCAAGGCGTTTTTTGTCGAAGAACCAAGCACCGGCTATTTGAAGGTCTCCTTCTTCGGCCCGTTCTACGGCTCTTACGTTATCTTTGAGCTGGACAAGGAGCAGTACCAATATGCCTTTGTCTCTGGCCCGGATCATTCCTACCTTTGGCTGCTCTCGCGCACACCAACTGTGAACAAGGAACTGCTCGCTCGTTTTGTCGAGCAGGCGCGGCAGCGCGGCTTTGACACCAGCAAGCTGATTTATGTCAAACAGCAGCCCTGATCCTGCTCAGTCTTCCCAGCGCGTCCACTCAAAATCGCCTTTTGTTGTTTTTGGCTCCAGCTCCGCCAGCAGCTCGGCAACCGTTTTGTTCAACAGCGGATGCCGGAGCTGCGGGGCGATTTCCGCCAGCGGCGCAAGCACGAAGAGCCGCTGCTGCAAGGCCGGATGGGGCAGCGTCAGCCGCTCTGTCCGCAGCGTCAGCCCCTCGATCAGCAGAAGGTCAAGATCAAGAGTCCTGTCCTGATAGCCTTGCTGCCCTGGCAGGCGCACTCTGCCGAAGCGCAGCTCGGTCTTCAAGAGCATGTCGAGCAGCTCCTCTGGCGGCAGCAGGCAGCGCAGCAGTCCGGCGGCATTGATGAACCAGTTTTCGCTCACCATGCCCACAGGCTTGCTCCGGCAGGGCGAGGACAGCCGCAGCAGCTTCAGCTGCGGATGCCCGCCAAGTGAATGCCACGCTTCCAGCAGCAGCCTGCGCGACTGGCCCAGATTGGAGCCAAGCCCGATGCAGGCCAGCTGCCCTTCAGAATTGTTTCCGCTCATGCTTCCCCTTTGATGCGCATTGCTCGCGCATCTGCTTGTCCCTTGCGGATGACTGTGTTATGCTGGGCGCAAACTGATCAGACATCTCTCTATTGCCCCTGAACGATGAAGAACATCCGCATATATAACACGCTGACACGAAAAAAGGAATCGTTGCAGCCGCTGGAGGAGGGCCATATTCGCCTCTATGTCTGCGGCATCACCTCCTACGACTGGTGCCACATCGGCCACGCTCGCTCCGCTTTGGTTTTCGACATGGCCGTGCGCTACCTGCGCTGGCGCGGCTTTCAAGTGACCTTTGTCCGCAACTTCACAGATATTGACGATAAAATCATCAACCGGGCGAACGAGCAGGGCGTGGACTCGCAGGAGCTGGCCGAACGCTTCATCGCCGAATTTTACACTGACATGGACGCGCTGGGCGCGTTGCGGGCGGACATAGAGCCGAAAGCCACCGAGCACATTCCTGAGATGATCGCCCTGATTGAGCAGCTTGTCGAGCGAGGCTTGGCCTATCCTTCCGGCGGCGATGTCTATTACCGGGTGCGGAGCTTCGCGGACTACGGCTGCCTGTCAGGACGCAAGTTCGAGGAAATGCAGGCTGGAGCGCGGGTGGATATCAATGAGCAGAAGGAAGATCCGATGGACTTTGTCCTCTGGAAAGGCGCGAAGCCGGGTGAGCCGAAATGGTCCAGCCCGTGGGGCGAAGGCCGTCCAGGCTGGCATATTGAATGCTCGGCCATGAGCCGCAAATATCTCGGCGCGACCTTTGACATCCACGGCGGCGGCCAAGATCTGATTTTTCCGCATCATGAGAACGAAATAGCGCAGTCGGTTGGTGCGAACGGCCAGCCCTTTGCCAATCTCTGGATGCACCACGGCTTTGTCACAGTCAAAGAGGAAAAGATGTCCAAATCGCTGGGCAATTTCCTCACCATCCGCGAGGTGCTCAAGCAATGGCCTGCTGAAGTGCTGCGTCTCTTCCTCTTCTCCACGCAATACCGCAATCCGCTCGATTACAACGAAACCGCCCTGCGCGATGCTGAAGCGGGCCTTGACCGGATGTACGAGTGTCTGGCGAAGATTGCTGCGTTAGACGAGAAGGCAGGCGGAGCGGAGCAGCCGCGCATAGGCAGCAAAGAGCGGGAGAAGATCGCCGGGCTGCGCGAGCAGTTCGCAGCGGCGATGGACAATGATTTCAACACCGCGCAGGCTCTTGGCCAGCTCTTTGACACAGTGAAGCTGCTCAACAAGGCAGCCCGGCTGCTGCTGGATCAGCCCGGCAACGCCGAGGACTTGGCCGCGTTGCGGCAGGGCGCGGCGGACCTGCGCGAGCTGGGGGGCCTGCTCGGCCTGCTGGGGCAAAACCCAGCAGACTATCTGCGCCGGAAAAAGGAAAAGCTGCTCGCTGCTGTCAGCCTGAGCGAGGCGGAAATCAACGAGCTGATCGCCCGGCGCAACGCCGCCCGCGAGCGCAAGGACTGGGCGGCCAGCGACGCGGTGCGCGACGAGCTGCTATCGCATAAAATTGAATTGCAGGACGGACCGGAGGGAACGACGTGGAGCGTGAAGGCATGATCCGCCAGCCAGCAGTTGCAGGCACATTTTACGAGGCTGACCCGGACAAGCTGCGGAAGGAGGTGGCCCGTCTGCTGCCTGCTGCGCTGCGGAAAAAGAAGGCTCCGGCCAAAGCGGCGATCGTTCCGCACGCGGGCTACGTCTATTCCGGCGAAGTGACGGGCGAGGCCTTGGCGCGGGTGGAAATCCCGGAGACGGTCATTCTTCTCGGCCCGAACCACAGCACCGGCCTCGGCGCACCGCTGGCAGTGAGCGGCGAGGACTGGGAAACGCCGCTTGGCACGGTGCCGCTGGCGCAAGACCTGGCGACTGCGCTGGTCAAAGGCTCCAAGCTTTTCAAGAGCGACAATGCCGCCCACCGGCGCGAGCATTCTCTTGAGGTGCAGCTGCCTTTTCTCCAGCATTTGCAAAAGAAGCTGCGGATTGTCCCGATTTGCATTTCCCGCCTGCCTCTGCCGCAGTGCCGTCAGGCGGGCATGGATTTGGCTCAAGCAGTCAAAAATTATGCTAAACCAGTGCTCTTAGTGGTCAGCACCGATCTGAGTCACCACGAGCCGCGCACTGTGGTTTCGGAGAAAGATCAGCTCGCGCTTGGCGACATCCTCAGTCTTGATCCCGCCCATCTCTACCGCACCGTGCTGACCAAGCGGATCAGCATGTGCGGGGTCATCCCTGTGACCATCGCCCTGTTCGCCGCCTTGGAGCTGGGTGCGGAGCGTGCTCAGCTGTTCCGTTACACCGACTCCGGCTATGTCAGCGGCGATGTGCAGCGGGTGGTTGGCTACGCAGGGCTGGCGGTGCGGTAGGAG
>NZ_JBLWEP010000123.1:0-7171 GCF_048287355.1 Candidatus Electronema sp. TJ | reverse complement strand
ACCAGGCCTGATAGCCGGGAATGCTCCGCGCCGCTTCCGGCAGCTGCTCCGGGAAAGCCTTGATCTCCTGCAAGGCGAAGATGTCCGCGTCGAGACGGCGGACGGCATCAAGAAAGCCTTTGCCTAAAACCGCCCGCAGGCCGTTGACGTTCCATGAGACCAGCCGCAAGACCGGTTTGTCCGCAGATATTTCCTTTTTCATTGGCAGCTTGCGCGGGACGATGCCCGTGCGCGGACAAATATCCGCCAGCGGGCAGCGGTCGCAGTGGGGAAAACGCGGCTTGCACAGGGCTTGACCAAAGGCGACGAGCAGCGAATTGATTTCCAGCCAATATGGCTCCGGCAGCTTGGCGCGGAGGGTCATTTCCGTGGCCAAAGGCGTTTCCGTCGCGACATAGCCCCAGAGGTTCATGATCCGGTGAACGTGAGTGTCCACGCAGATGGCGGGCTTTTTGAAGGCCACAGCCACGACGAGGTTGGCGGTTTTGCGGCCTACGCCGGGCAGGCGGATCAGCTCCTCGACCGTCTCCGGCACCTTGCCGCCGAAGTCGCGCACCAAAGCGGCGGGCAGCTCGGCCAAGTATTTCGCCTTGCTGTGAAAAAAGCCGACCGGATAAATCAGCCGCTCCAGCTCGGCAACTGAGAGCTTGGCTAAATCTTCAGCTTTGTCCGTCTGCGCAAAGAGCCGCCGGGCCGCCGCCGCTGTCACCTCATCCTTGGTGCGGGCGGAAAGAATGGTCGCGGCCAGCACTTTGAAGGGATCTTCGGTCTGCGCGGCGATCAGGTCAACTATCGGCACCTGCCAGCTGCAAGCCTCTTTGCGCAGCCGGGCGACGGCCTCATCAATGGGAAAACTCATTTGCCTTCAATGTTCAAGGTCACTGCTCCAGCACCTCATGCCTGAGAGGATGCCGTTCCGCAGCAGCGGTCATTGAACCACAGGCGGCCCGCCGCTGTCAATTCCTGCTGTTTCGCTGGCAGCGATTTCAGAGGAAAAATTGAATTTCAAAATTTTTGTTGTAAAAATTTATTCCCGTACTTGACTGCACAAAAAAATTGTTTTAAGATGAAGCGTCGGCAGCTTCAGGAAGGATGATAGAACTTTTTTCAGGAGAAAGCGAGATGGATTTTATCAGAGATACGGCGCAGTTGCTTTGGAATGAAACAGTGAAGGCGGCAGCGGCCCTACTGGTGGCCATGTTTCTGCCCGTCCTAATTGACCGGGCCAAATCGGTCTTGGGCGTGGTTGGCGGCAAATTGGCGGATTTCGGCTGGTGGATGCGGGAAAGCGTTCCGGCGGCGTGATGCGCTGTAGCTGTAGGGGCGGTTCGCGAACCGCCCCTACAAAAAACGACAAATAAAGACGATGAACGACATTCGCCTGCACGGAGCAGCCGTGTACAATCCGGCCTTGTGGAGCCGCGAGGAGCTGAAGAATTATTTTGTCGCCCGCACGGAGCTGCTCGACCGGATTGTTGCCGATCTCCGGCAGGAGCAGCCCGGCGGCCCGTGTCGGCACCGTTTGATTCTCGGCCTGCGCGGCATGGGCAAATCCACCTTGCTGCGGCGGATCGGCATTGCTGTGGAAGAAGACGCAGAGCTGGGCAAGCACTGGCTGCCGCTGACCTTCCCGGAGGAGCAGTACAACATCAGCACCGCTGCCGATCTTTGGCGGAACTGCCTTGATGCCTTCTGCGACCTGCTGGAGGAACGCGGGCGCAAGGACGATGCTGACGCGCTCGACAAGGTGGTTGATAAGGTTGAGGACGCGCTGGCCCTGCTGCTGGCCGAGGCCGACAAGCTCGGCTGCCGTCTCCTCCTGCTGATGGACAACATGGATTTGATTTTGGAGCGGCTGAAAGGCGAGCAGGAGCAGCTGCGGGCAATTTTTCAGCGCGAATCCCGCCTGCTGCTGATCGGGGCGAGCACGCAGCCGGTGGAAGCGGATTTTTTTCATGCGACTGACGAGCTGCAAGGTTTGTCGGTGGAGGAGATGCGGGCCACGCTGCGCAAGCTGGCCGAGCTGGGCAAAACGCCGCAGGTCGCCCAGCTGCTGGATGACGACCCGGCCCGAATCAAGACTTTGCACAATTTGACCGACGGCAATCCCCGCACTATCGTCCTGCTCTACAACGTCTTGGCGCGTGGTTTGGACGGCGACGTGCGCAGCGATTTGGAGGGCCTGCTGGATTTGGTCACTCCGCTCTACAAGGCCCGTTTTGAGGAGCTGCCGCAGCAGGCGCAGCAGTTAATGAACGGGCTGGCGGTGAACTGGGATCCGATGACCGCCCGGCAGCTTGCGGACAAGTTGGTCTGGGATGTGAACACGGCTTCGGCGCAGCTCAACCGCTTGCAGCAACAGGGGCATGTTGAGAAAGTTGATGCTGCTTCCGGCAAGCGGGCCGCGTTTCAGATTGGCGAGCGCTTTTTCAATATTTGGTATTTGATGCGGGCCAGCCGAAGAGAGCGGCGCAAGCTGATTTGGCTGGTGCATTTTCTGCGGATGTTTTTCAGCGCGGCAGAGCTGCAAGGTCATGCCAAGAAGCTGCTGCGGGAGGAAAAAAGCGATGTTCGTTGGGCTGAATATAAATTGGCATTGGCGCAGACGATTGAAGATAGATTTCTGAAAGAAGAACTAAACTATGATGCCTTACGTTGTCTGCTGCGGCAGGAGAAAGACTCAAGAAAAATTGAAGCAATGTTTGACTTGCAAGGCGAAGACGCAGAAATACGGCCTTTGTTGAAAAACATCATGCATGAGTTTAACGTCGAGGAATTGCTTTTTTATATAGGCGAAAATTTTTTTTTTAGCGATCATGAGATGTCGGTAAAAAATATTGATTTTAATCAAATAGTTAGTTGTCAGCCCGAAGTTGTTTCTGAAGCATTTAATTATCTTTTTTCTTTATATTGGGATACGTCTCTTGAAAAACGGGCAGAACAAATTGAATATATTTATAGGGATGCTATAGATGCTGATCCAGTCGATGCAAGAAGATGGAGCAACTTTGGTTACTTCCTAGACAAGCTGAAACGTTTTGACGAAGCGGAAGGCACCTACAGAAAAGCTCTGGAGATTGAGCCGGATAATACTCACTACTTGTATAGTCTTGGCAATTTGCTAAAAAAAAATAAACGTTTTAAAGAAAGTGAAGCTGCTTACAGAAAAATTCTGGAGATTAAGCCAGATCATGCTGACTGCTGGTACAGTCTTGGTAATTTGCTGAATGATCTAAAACGATTCGATGAAGCTGAAGCCGCTTGCAAGAAAGCTTTGGAGATCAAGCCGGATTACGTTGACTGCTGGTGGTTCCTTAGCAATTTATTGAATGATCTAAAACGATTCGAAGAGGCTGAGGCCGCTTGCAGGAAAGTTCTGGAGATCAAGCCGGATTATGCTGTCTGCTGGTGGTTCCTTGGCATTCTGCTGACACGACTTGAACGCTTTGACGAGGCTGAAACCGCTTACAGAAAAGTTCTGGAGATTAAGCCAGATCATGCTGACTGCTGGTACAGTCTTGGTAATTTGCTGAATGATCTAAAACGATTCGATGAAGCTGAAGCCGCTTGCAAGAAAGCTTTGGAGATTAAGCCGGATTACGTTGACTGCTGGTGGTTCCTTGGCATTCTGCTGACACGACTTGAACGCTTTGACGAGGCTGAGACCGCTTACCTAAAAGCTCTGGAAATAAAGCCGGATGATGCTAAATGCTGGTACAATTTTGGTTTTCTTCTTAATGATCTCAAGAGATTTGATGAAGCTGAGGCCGCTTATAGAAAATCTCTTAAGATCGATCCAGCTAATTCAAGTCGCTACAATACTCTTGCTTGGTTTTTCTACGAACGCCGAGATAAATTTGATGAAGCTATAGCATTCGCTCAAAAAAGCGTGGAGTTAGAATATAAGTTACATGCCGTTCATACCCTTACCACCCTTCTTGTCGCAAACAAGCAGTGGCCAGAAGCAGAACCGCATATCCGCGCTTTGCTTGCCAAAGGAGATGACGAGTTCTTTGAAGAAAATTGGCCGGACATGCTCACCTTGTTCCAAGAAGCCGTTCGCACCGGCAGGGCAGCGGAAGCCCTAGCCCTGCTGGAGGAATCCCCGCTCGCCGAACGCTGGCGGCCTCTGCGGGAAGCCTTGGCCGCCGCCAAAGAGGGCAGCGTCCGCTACTTGAACGGCGTTGCCCCGGAAGTGCGCCAGCCCGCCTTGGAAATCCTCAAGACTATCGCCCCGGATGTGCTGCCTCCGCATCCGCTGCAAGGCAACGCCTGATCAGTCCCGGCCTTTTTTACTCTTTCCGCCAAGTCAGCGGTGGCACCTGCTCGCCCGCCGCGACCGCGCAGCCATCCAAGACGCTGTGCGCCCCGATCACCGCGCCAGTGCCGATCTGGCACCGCCCGACAAGCTGCACCCCGGCGTGAATGACGGCATCTTGGCCGATGACGCTTTCCGGCGAGATCAGCACCGTTTCCGGGGAATAAATAGTCACGCCTGCGAGCATCAGCTCGCGGCAGCGGCGCATTTGCAGTTCGGCATGGGCTTGAGCCAGCTCCACCCGCGAGTTCACGCCCAGCACATCCACCGCCGGATTATGGACAAACTTCTCCACCCGGCGGCCTTCCTGCGCCGCGATGCCGACAATGTCGGTCAGATACACCTCGCCTTGGCTGTTGTTCCGGCCCACCTGCCGCAGGGCGGTGAAAAGGAAGCCGCGCTCCGCCAAATAAATCCCGGCGTTGATCTCCCGCACCGCCCGCTGCGCCGTATCTGCATCTTTCTCCTCGACAATGCGCAGCACTTGACCGTTCGCGCCGCTGATGATTCTGCCATAGCCGAAGGGATTGTCAAGCTCCGTGGTCATCAGACTGAGGGCCGCGCCGCGCTCCTGATGCTGGCGGAGCATGGCCTGCAAGGTCTCCGGGCGGATGAGCGGGGTGTCGCCGCAGAGGATCATCACTAAATCGGCCCCGGCGCAGGCGGCCTCGGCGCAGAGCACGGCGTGGCCGGTGCCGAGCTGCTCCTCCTGCACAACCGGGCTGATCCGGTACGCGGCGAGCGAAGCCAGCACCGCCTCGCGCTGATGACCAACAACCACGGCGCAGCGTTCAATCCAAGCGGCGGCGACCGCGTTCAGCACATGGTGGAGCATGGGCTTAAAGAACAGCTCGTGCAGAACTTTGGCCTTGTCCGACTTCATACGGGTGCCTTTGCCTGCGGCGAGAATGACGGCGGTCACTGCGGGAACATGTTTCATAGTGTTCATGGCGTATTTCATGCTGTCCGGCAGCAATCAGTATTTCAGCCCGGCACGTTCACGCGCCAAGTCGAGGGTGACGGCAGCCTTGGCCCGCGCCTTCTCCGCGCCCTGTTTCAGCACCTGCCGCAGCCAGCCCTGATTGGCCAGCAGCTCTTTTCGTTTCGCCCGTGCCTCGGCGTAATAATCGCGGATCAGCTCGAACAAGTCCTGTTTGAGATAGCCGTAGGCCGCGCCGCCGTTGAGGTAGAGATTGCGCACCTCGGCCAGCTTCTCCGGCGGGGCGAAGAGCTTGAGCAAGGCGTAGAGATTGCATTTGTCCGGGTCTTTCGGCTCCTCCACCGGCGTGGAGTCAGTCTGCACAGCCATCACCCGCTTGCGCAGCTCCTTGTCTTCCAAGAAGATCGGGATGGTGTTGCCGTAGGACTTGGACATCTTCTGGCCGTCCAAGCCGGGCACGATCGCTGTGCTTTCGCCGATCATCGCCTCCGGCAGGGTGAAGGTCTCGCCGAAGGTGTTGTTGAAGCTCACTGCGATATCGCGGGCCACTTCCAAGTGCTGCTTCTGGTCTTTGCCCACCGGCACCATGTCCGCCTGATAAAGGAGAATGTCAGCGGCCATCAGCACGGGATACGCGAAGAGGCCGTGGCTGGCGGCGATGCCTTTGGCAGTCTTGTCCTTATAGGAATGGCAGCGCTCCAGCAATCCCATCGAGGTAACATTGGACAGCACCCAAGCCAGCTCGCAGACTTCCGGCACATCCGACTGCACCCAGAAGGTGCATTTGTCAGGATCAAGGCCAAGGGCAAGAAAATCCGCCGCCGCCTCAAGAGTGCCTGAGGCCAGCTTCTTGCGGTCGTGGACGCTGGTCAGGGCATGGAGATCAACAATGAAGACATAGAGGTCAGACTGTTCCATATTGGCGATCATGGTTTTCATCATGCCAAAATAGTTGCCGATATGGAGCTGTCCTGAAGGCTGAATGCCGGAAAGGATGCGTTTCATGGTGGTTGGGGATTGCGTTGAAAAATGTGAACAGGAAAAGGGGCTGCCCGTGGCAATGTATCAGAAAACGCCAGAAAATGCTCCGGCCTGCTGCAAAAAAAATATACAGCCGCAACTGCCTCCTCAAACCTCCCGCCTTAATGCTTGGTATGCACTTTTGAACGGCTCTTTGCCTGGCTTCAAAACTTCAGGCGGCTGGTTGTCCGATCTGAGCCTCATGCTGATAATTTTTCAGCTTTTCTGCTGCTTGCTTGTTCAGTTATTCCGCTTCGTTTTATTCTGAGATGAGTTCATAACATAACCCAAGTTGCGACCTGCAACAACTTGGGTTGTCACTGCTTCTTGAGGATTTCTCTGTTTTGAACTTTGGCAGGAATTGCAGCCAGGCGGAACGCCGCGTCATGCGCTGCGGAACCGCTTTGCTCCGGCTGAACGCCCGCAGCGGCAGCTGAAAACGCGTTTGCATCGCCCCGATTCCAATTGGAACCGGGGCAAAGTCAATTGGAATTGCCCTGATTCCAATTGGAATTGACACGATTCCGGTTGGAATCGGCCCGGTTCCTGCCGGAATCGGCCTGATTCCGATTGGAATTGCCCTGATTCCAATCGAAAACGCTCCAATTCCAATTGGAATTGCCCCGATTCCGATTCGAATTGCCCCGGTTCCAACCGGAAACGTTCCAATTCCAATTGACTTTGCCCTGATTCCAATTGGAATTGCCCCGGTTCCAATTGGAATCAGGGCAAAGCAAGCGCACTCCGCCGCACTTGCAGCGAGCATCCTTCCGGCGCAGGCGGCGGTAAAACAGAATAATTCAGCATTGTTGCTTTGAACGCGCGGAAACAGCCATGTCTGCGGGCAAAGCGGACGCTTCAGGCCGGGCTGAGCAAAAAAACTTCCGCATAAG
>NZ_JBLWEP010000122.1:5417-7262 GCF_048287355.1 Candidatus Electronema sp. TJ | reverse complement strand
CGGGGATGACCGGCATGGAGTCGCCCAGCGCGAAGTTCTCGACTATCCAGAGCTTGGTCAGCTGGTCGCTGATCACGACCAGCAGCATGATGAGCAGAAACCTGAGCATGATCACCCTGCCACGTTGCGGACAACAGCGGCGCAGCGACTGCACAGGGCCGGATGCTCGCTGTCCTGGCCGACGCTGGGGGAAATCATCCAGCAACGCTCGCATTTGCCGCCCGGCGCGGGGCGGACAGCGATTTTCAGCCCGGCAATTTCCTCGGAGGCGGTGAAGGCAACCTCATCCGCTGTGCGGGCGATTTTCAGGCTGGAAACGATGCACAGCTCGCGCAGCAGCTCCTCTTTGCCGCTGAGGAATCCGGCCAGATCGCCTTCAGCCAGCAGCAGCACTTCAGCATCCAAAGACAGGCCGATCGTCTTGTCGCGGCGGGCTGCTTCCAGCACTTTGGTGATCTCGCCGCGCAGATTGAGCAGCCGACTCCAACGACTATCCAGCTCATTCAACTCGGGATCATAGGTAACAATACCATACGGCTTGGGGAATTCAGTGAAAAAAACCGACCGCTCGATGGGCGCGTTTTCATCTAAGCCGTGCAGATGCTCCCACGCCTCGGCGGCGGTGACACTGAGGATCGGGGCCATCAGCCGGAGCAGACCGTCGAGAATCAGGTGCAGCACGGTCTGCGCCGCCCTTCGGCCCGGATCATTGGTACCGGAGCAGTAAAGCCGGTCTTTGAGGATGTCCGCATACAGACTAGAAATGGTGATGCCGCAAAATTTGATCAGCTTATGATATATATTGTGGAATTCGTAGAACTCATAGTCACGCTTGATTTGACGTAGTAACTCGCTGTAGCGAGTTAAAGCCCAGCGGTCCAGCTCGCTGTACTGATCTTCAGTGACTCTGTGTTCTTTTGGATTGAAATCGCTGAGATTAGAGAGGAGGAAGCGGATGGTGTTGCGGATTTTTCGGTAGGCATCCGAAACATGGCGGAGAATTTCCTCAGAAACCTTGACATCATCGCGATAATCCTCGCTCGCCACCCAGAGACGGAGTATCTCTGCCCCGAATTTATCAATCATCTCCTGCGGCAGGATGACATTGCCCAAGGATTTGGACATCTTCTTGCCCTTGCCGTCCACGACAAAACCATGCGTGAGCACGCCCTTGAACGGCGCGCATTCACGGGTGCCGACCGAAGTCAGCAGCGAGGACTGGAACCAGCCGCGATGCTGGTCGCTGCCTTCAAGGTATAAATCCGCAGGTGAGCGCAGCTCAGGCCGCGCCTCCAGCACCGCCGCGTGGCTCACGCCGGAATCAAACCAGACATCGAGGATGTCGTGCTCTTTCTCGAACTTGGCGCAGCCGCAGGCGCACTGCACCCCAGCAGGAACAAAATCCGCAGCCTCATGCTGGAACCAAGCATCCGCGCCTTCCTGCTCGAACAGCTCCTCAATCTTGGCGCAGACTTCAGCGTTTTTGAGAATCTCGCCGCAGCTGGCGCAGGTCAGCACGGTCAGCGGCACGCCCCAAGAACGTTGGCGGGACAGGCACCAGTCAGGCCGCCCTTCCACCATACCCTGAATGCGTTGTTCGCCCCAGGCTGGTGTCCATTGCACCGCTTTGATCGCTTGCAGGGCCTTCTCGCGCAGCCCATTCTGCTCCATGGAGATGAACCATTGCTTGGTGGCTCGGTAGATCACCGGCTTTTTGCAACGCCAGCAGTGCGGGTAGGAATGATCAATCTCGCTCTCCTTGACCAAGACCCCGGCAGCAGCCATGTCGTCGTTGATCTCCCGGTTGACCATCGGGATGCGGCGGCCTGCGTATTTCCCGGCCTC
>NZ_JBLWEP010000122.1:2911-5017 GCF_048287355.1 Candidatus Electronema sp. TJ | reverse complement strand
TCCTGCCCGGCCAGCTCAGGAATGATCCCGCTGAAATCGTCGGCAAAGGGGAATTTAACATAAATTGAGGGCGAGCTGTGGTTATAATACTCAACCTCGGCCTCAGCCAAGGCGGTGCGGCAGCTTGAACACCAGTAAACCGGCTTTTTTGAGCGCACCACCCCGCCGTTGAGCAGAAAACGGTTGAACTCACGGGCAATAGCGGCCTCGTAGCCGTAGCTCATGGTCAGATAGGGATTGTCCCAGTCGCCGAGCACGCCCAGCCGCCGGAACTGCGCCTTCTGCGCGGCAATCCACTGCTCGGCGTATTTGCGGCAGGCCCCGCGCTTCTCCAGCGTGGAAATCACCTCTTTGCGCTCGCCCAGCTCCTTGTCCACGTTGTGCTCAATCGGCAGGCCGTGGCAGTCCCAGCCCGGCACATAGGGCGCATTGAACCCGGCCATCCGCCGCGATTTAAGAATAATATCCTTGAGCACCTTGTTGAAGGCCGTGCCGAGATGGATGTTGCCGTTGGCGTAGGGCGGGCCGTCATGGAGGATGAACAGGGGCCGGTCCGCCGCAGCCTGCTGGAGCTTCTCGTACAGCTTCTCCCTGTCCCAGCGTTCCAGATACTGCGGCTCCTTCTGGGTCAGGCTGGCCTTCATGTTGAACCCGGTCTTGGGCAGGTTCAGAGTGTCCCGGTAATCCATTTTCTCTCGCGGATGTGGTTGTTTGTTCAAGCCTGTCCCGGCGGACGGCGCAGGCCGGAGGCAAAACTAAGGGATTTTACTCTGACAGCGGCAAGATGCAAGGGAAAAGGGGCTGTCAGTGAGAAGGCGGCAGGGCGGACGATGCCGCGCACGCTTTCCGTTCTCCTGTTCAGCTCTTGAAATACTGCTCGGCCAGCGTGACTTCCTCCTTGGAGCCAATGATCAGCGGCACCCGCTGATGCAGGTCGTCCGGCTGGATGTCGAGTATGTTCCGGCCTGTGTCGTCAATGGCACGGCCTCCGGCCTGCTCGGCGAGCAGGGCCAGCGGCGCGGCCTCGTAGAGCAGGCGCAACTTGCCTTTGCCGCTTTTCCGGTCGCGGGGATAGACAAAGACCCCGCCCTTGATCAGGTTGCGGTGGAAATCCGCCACTAACGAGCCGATATAGCGCAGACTGTAGGAGCGTTCGCCGCGCTCATCCAAATCCTTCAGATGCTCGATGTAGGCGCGGGTGTTGTCATGCCAGTAGCGGGAATAGGCCTCGTTGATGCTGTAATACTTGGCTTTCGGCGGAATTTTGATGTCAGGATGGGAGAGGAAGAACTCGCCCACGCTGGGATCAAGGGTGAAGCCCTGCACGCCCTCGCCGACCGTATAGACCAGCATGGTGCTGGAGCCGTAGATGATGTAGCCCGCCGCCACCTGCTCGCTTCCCTTTTGGAGCAAATCGCCGATCTCGCCTTGGCCGTTCTGGCTTTTCCGGCGGTGGATGGAAAAAATCGTGCCGATGCTGACATTCACGTCAATATTAGACGAGCCGTCCAGCGGATCAAAGGCCACAGTGTATTTGCCCGCGTAGCCGTCCAGCACTGGAATCGCGCCTTCATCCTCTTCCGAAGCCATGATGCAGACATAGCCGCACTGCTCCATCCGCCGTTTGATGGTCAGGTTGGCGAAGTCGTCTAATTTCTGCACCTGCTCGCCTTGAACATTGACTTGACCTGACTGCCCCAGAATCCCGGCCAGCCCGGCCATGTTGACCTCAGCACTGATGATTTTGGCGGCAACGATCAGATCGTTGAGCAGGCTGGTCAGCTCGCCGGTGGCTTCGGGATGCCGCCGCTGGCTGTCCATAATCTGGCGGCTGACGGTGATGCCCTTGCGTTTTGGCATGTCGCGCTCTCCTTGCTGTGAAGTTCAGTGATTTCAGATTCAGGGCTGCTTGGCCGCAGGCTGCCAGCTGCGCACCAGATTGAGCAGGGTGCGCACGCCGATCCCGGACGGCCCTTTCGGCACATAGCTCTTTTCCGTAAAGCTCCATGCGGTGCCTGCAATGTCGAGATGCGCCCACGGGGTGTCGCCGACAAATTCTTGCAAATAGGCGGCGGCAGTGATGGTGCCCGCCTCCTTGCCGCCGCT
>NZ_JBLWEP010000122.1:0-2550 GCF_048287355.1 Candidatus Electronema sp. TJ | reverse complement strand
ATCAAGGCCACCACGTTGATGCCCTTTGGCTTTTCTTCGGCAATGGCCTGCATGGCGCAGATAACCGCTGCGCCGCCGCACATGTCGTACTTCATTTCGTCCATGCCCTGCGGCGGCTTAAGACTGATGCCGCCTGCGTCAAAGGTCAGGCCTTTGCCGACCAGCATCAGGGTTGGGGCTTTCTTCTCGTCGCTGCCCTGATAGCGGAGAATAACCAGTTTCGGCGGCTGGGCTGAACCACGGCTCACACCGAGCAGACCGCCCATGCCCAGCTTTTTCATCTCCGGCTTACCCAAAACCGTACATTCCAAGCCGTGCTCCTTCGCCAGCTTCTCGCCAAACTCGGCAAAGCGGGCGGGAGTCCAGACATTGCCTGGCTCATTGGCCATGTCTCTGGCCGCGCAGGCCGCCTTGGCCGCCCGCTCGCCTTGGCTGATGCCCTGTTTGACCGCCTCCTGCGCAAGTCCGCCTGCATGAAGAGCCATTGACTCAATTTTCACCGGCGGCTCCTCGTCCTTCTTCTTGCTCTTGTGGCGGTCGAAACGGTATGCGCCGAGCAACAAGCCCTCGCTCACCGCCTCCGCCACCTCGTCGTCTGGTAATCCGGTGTTTTCAGGCAGAACAGCCAGCAGGCTTTTCACCTTCAGCTTGGCCGCCTGCTGCGCCGCTGTGCCTGCGGCCAGACGGAGCTGCTCACGCAGGGCATCCGCGCTGATGTCCTCGCCAGTTTTGCCCAGCCCGACCGCCAGCACCCGGCCTGCGGCTAAATTGTGCTTGATATCCTTGTTCGCGGCGGCAGGATAGAAAAGGAACGTCTCGCATTTCTTGCCAGAGAAATCCTTGCTCTTCCAAGCGTATTTGATGTTCCGCCGCAGCACTTTGCAAGGACACATCACCGCGTTTCCTCCGGTCTCCCGAAGGAAATAGACGAGCATGTCGCCGTCAAACTGTTCCAAGTCGCCTTTTTCCAGCTGAATCTTCATGCGCTGTTCTCCCCTTTTGGATGTTAGCCTGCGCTGCCGCAGCAGCAATCGGTGGCATTATACTCTGTTCCAGCGATTGGCAAAACAGTTCGTTTCAGGTAAGATGCAGAAATTGTCAGAACAATCCGTTCCAAGAGGAAAAAACATGGTGCCAGAACTTGTCCTCGCCGTCAGCCTGTCGGTTTTTTTTTCCTTCTGCTGTAGCCTGCTGGAAGCTGCGCTGTATTCGCTGCCGATCAGCAAAATTGAGATGATGGCCGAAGAGCATCCAAAAGCGGCAGCGGCACTCAGAACGCTGAAAGCCAATATTGACCAGCCCATCGCCGCCATCCTCACGTTGAACACCATCGCCAACACAATGGGAGCCGCCATAGCCGGTGCGGCAGCGGCAGCGGTCTTTGGCGAATCCAGCCTGATCTGGTTTTCCGCGTTGTTCACCCTGATCATTCTGCTTTTTTCGGAGATTCTGCCAAAAACTGTCGGCGTGGCTTTCAACGCCATGCTGGCCCCGTATATTGCCCAGCCGCTCAGCCTGTTGGTTTTCCTGCTCAAACCGATGATTTTCATCGGCCAGACCGTGACCAAGCTGGTGCCCAAGGGCGAAGGCCATGTTGTGTCAGCGGACGAGCTGCTGACTATCGCCCGCCTGAGCCGCAGCTCCGGTGAGATCGGCGCGGAGCAGGAGGCGGTGATCACCAACATCATTGCCCTGCGCCGCAAGACCGTGCGTCAGGTGATGACCCCGCGCACCGTCATGTTCAGCATGAGCAAAGACTTGACAGTGGCTGAGGCGGTGCGGGAAGAGGAGCGGTGGCGCATCCACAGCCGGGTGCCAGTTTGCGGCGATGACAGCGATGACGTGGTCGGCATCGTCCGCAGCTACGAGGTGATGGCGGCGGTCTCCGACCAGTCGCAGCGCAGACTGGAAGAGCTGATGCGTCCGGCGCATTTTGTCCCGGAGATTGCGCCGCTGGACAAGGTGATGCTGGAGTTTTTTGAACGCCGCCAGCATCTTTTCGTGGTGGTGGATGAGTATGGCGGCGTGACTGGGGTGATCAGTTTGGAGGACATCATTGAAGAAATTATGGGCCGGGAGATCATGGACGAGTCCGACCGAACCGGCGACATGCGCGATTTGGCCCGGACCAAGCGGAAAGCCGCAGGGGAGGCCGTCTCAGACTCTTCCAATGCCCGAGCAGCGCAACCGCCCTTCGCGCAGCAGTAAACTCTCTCCGGCACAGCATGCGGGCAGCATGGGCAGCCTCCTGACAACAACAGGCTGTTCTCTGCAAAAAGAGAGAAACGCCTGCGCTGTGCCTGCCTGTTTTCTTGCCAATCAAAATGGCTCCATTCTGTGTGTCAAAATGGCACCATTCTGTATGTCAAAATGGTGCCATTCTATATATCAAAATGGCTGTATTTTGATTCGCAAAATCCATGCTGCTTGATTCGCAAAATCTGTGCCTTTTGGAAGGCAAAACTTACGCCTTTTGACTCGCAAAACCTATGCCTTTTGGAAGGCAAAACCTACGCCTTTTGATTCGCAAAAGGCATGCTGTTTGATGTG
>NZ_JBLWEP010000121.1:3368-7299 GCF_048287355.1 Candidatus Electronema sp. TJ | reverse complement strand
TTCCGGCTTGGAATATCCACGGAAGCTTTGTCCTGATTATCAGACAGCCTGCATACGTCAACAACCGGTCCGCTTTTTACCGCAACGCTTGGCAACTTTTGCAAAAATTCTATTTTGCAGCGTTTTATGCGGATATTCCGGCAGGCAGGGACAGAAAGACTGTCCGCGAGATAAATTTTCAATGAATCCGATTCATGAAACCGCGCGGCAAGCTGATTCATCAGGCCGCGCCAGACTGATTCTGGAAGTAAAAAATCATCGCATAAACAGTAAAATGTTGTAATCTTGGGTTCTCCTCCGTGTGCGGCTGTATTCGCGCCAGACAGCAGAAAACTGCCATTCAGGGAAGCATGGTTTTTCAAGGCATTTCAGGGCGCAACTCGGTTTATTTACATATTTCTTCACAAAATGAGTTCAACCAAGATTCAGAGCATAGGCCCGCTGGAAATTGAAGCCGAGAGCTTCCGCATCATTGAGGCGGAGCTTGGCCCGACAGCCTTCAGTTCGGAGCAGTTCGCCGTGGTGCGGCGCTGCATTCATGCCACTGGAGATTTTTCCTTTGCCGAAACCCTGCGTTTCCATCCGCAGGCAATGGAGGCCGGGCGGCGGGCGATCTGTGCCGGAAAAAACATTCTCGTGGATGTCAACATGGCGGCCAGCGGCATTTCCAACCAGTTGCTGGCACGGTTCGGCGGGCGGGTGATCTGCCGGATTGCTACAGCCGAAGCGGCGGAGCGGGCCAGCACGGGCCGGATGACCCGTTCCGAGGCGGCTGTTGAGCTGGCCGCCGGGGAGAACATCGGCATTGCTGTGGCAGGCAACGCGCCCACCGCCTTGCTCAAAATCATGGAGCTGATCGAGCGCGGGACATTTGCGCCGGATTTAGTGATCGGCGTGCCGGTCGGCTTTGTCAACGCGGCGGAGTCTAAAGAAATTCTTGCCAGCAAGCCATATCCTTTCATCACTGCTCTGGGACGGAAGGGTGGAACGCCTGCGGCTGTCGCGACAGTGAACGCGCTCTTGCGTCTCGCCGCAGAGGAGCTGCCAAAAAATTGAACTGCTGACAGCACTGTAACGGAAGGCTAACCGTTTTTTCACAGTTTGCGGTTAAATAATTGCTGACGCGGCTCAAGAATTATCGGAGGCAGGCCGCTGCCCTCAGTCTTCTGCGCGGCAAGGCAACCAGCGCAGGCTCCGGCACTGTGCCACGCAGAAGGCTGATTTATCTTCGGATAAAAAAAATAGTATTTTTTTCAGAAACGGGGTATAAAGCAGGCTGCGGAAGTAGCCTGTGGAACGCGATGCAAGCGGGCTGAACTCAACCAAGCAAAAGGAGAAGAAAATGAAGAAGAAAGGCACGATGGCCGTGGCTGCGGCGGGGCTGCTGCTCGCAGCGGCAGGAGCGCAGGCATTGGAACTGAAGACTGGCAGCGACAAGGTTGCAACCACACTCTATGGTCAAGTCAACCGGGCAGCCATGTATGCCGATGACGGCTACAAAGACCAGTTTTTCCATGTGGACAACGACAACTCCAGCACCAGAGTCGGCCTGAAAGGCGAGGTCGCCGCGACTGAGGGCCTGACCATTGGCTCTGTGGTTGAGGTTGAGTGGCAGGAGAATCCCTCCAATGAGGTTTCAATGGCCAACGAGAGCATTGCCGGAGAATTTCTTGGCCGTCATTTCGATGTCTGGTTCAAGTCGCAGCTCGGCAAGCTCTCTCTGGGCAAAGGCAATGCCGCTTCCACCGACACCTCCGAAGTCGATCTTTCCGGCACCACAGTTGCCTCATACGCTGACCTTGCTGTTGGCACTGGTTTTCAGTTCTATGATGCTGCCAGCAACAGCTATCCAGCCGGCGGCATCACTGTAGGGAATGTCTTTGACTCGATGGACGGTTTGAGCCGTGTGAACCGGGTGCGCTATGATTCCCCATCTTTCGGCGGCTTCACGCTCGGCGCGTCATTGGCCGAAAAGGACACCAATGATGCGGCCCTCAAGTACGCAGGCGAATTCGACGGCACCAAGTTGGAGGCCGCCGTCGCCTTGGCCAATCCGGGCAAAGGCTACAGCCAGCTTGACGGCTCCGCCTCAGTGCTCTTTCCCTTCGGCCTGAACCTGACCTTCGCCAGCGGCACCCGTGACATCGACAACATGCCTGCGGGCGGCGACGATCCGTTCTTCATGTACGGCAAGATCGGCTACATCTGCAAGAACCTCTTGGCTGATGTTGGCTCCACCGCCGTGTCTGTTGACTACGGCGTTTATGAAAACGTGAAGAAGCAGACCACCGGCGAGGAAGGCACGGTTTACGGTGTGCAGCTCGTGCAGAATCTGTCCGCATGGAACACCGACCTCTACGCGGCATATCAGAACTTTGAGCTGGAGAACAATACCAGCGCAGACTACGAGCCGATCAGCGTCATGATGGCTGGCGCAAGGATCAAATTCTAATTCTCCCCGCAGAGTGCGCAGTCCGCGCCCTGTTAAAAGGCCATGCAGGGGTATCCTGCATGGCCTTTTTTTCAGCAAAGATGGCTAAAGAAAAAATCCTGCTGGTCGAGGACGCGGAAGACATTCTCGAATTAATCCGCTACAATTTGGCCAAAGAAGGGTATCAGGTGATTTGCGTCATGTCCGGCGAGGAGGCTTTGAACGCCGTCCGTCAGACCGCCTTTGACCTGATTCTGCTGGACATCATGCTGCCCGGCTTGGATGGGCTGGAAGTCTGCCGCCGCCTGCGTCGGGACTCGGCTGCTGCCCGCATTCCGGTGATCATGCTCACCGCCAAGAGCGAGGAGACCGACATGGTGGTAGGCTTGGAGCTGGGCGCGGATGACTACGTGACCAAACCTTTCAGCACCCGCGTCCTGACCGCCCGCATCCGGGCCGCCCTGCGTCGCTCGCGTCAGACGGACGAAGACGGCCAAGCCGAGATTCTCAGCTTCGGCGATTTGCAGATTGACTGCTCCCGCCACGAGGTGTCGGTCAAGGGAGAGGCGGCGCGTCTGACCGCCACCGAGTTCGGCATCCTGCTCTGCCTGAGCAGGCGGCCCGGATGGGTCTTCAGCCGCTATCAGATCGTCGAGGCGGTGCGCGGGGAGGATTACAGCGTCACAGACCGGGCCGTAGACGTTCAAATTGTCGGCCTGCGGAAAAAACTCGGCGATCTCGGCTCCTGCATTGAAACCGTGCGTGGGGTGGGCTACCGTTTCCGGGCGCAACATATGACGATCTCTTCATGAAAAAATAGCGGGGCGCAATGCTCCGCTGTCGATGTCAGATGCGCCTTGGATTTTTTCTTTGACAGCTCAGGGCAATCGGATGCCATGAGGGACAATTCCGCCGCCGTGTTGACGCTGAGGTGTGGCAGGCGAAAACGAATCAAGAGCCGGTTACAGAAATGAGCAAAATCAGACGCAACCAACCCTGTCCCTGCCGGTCAGGAAAAAAATACAAGTATTGCTGCCTGCCGCGTCGGCAAACTGGACTTCCGGTCGCGCCGCCGCGACTGGAGCAGGCCTCCCTCCTCCGGGAGGTCGAAAAAATCCAGCAGGCCGCCATGCGCCTGCTGGAATGCTGCTGCGACACAGGCGTGTTTGTTTTCTTCAGCACCAAAGAAGGTGACGCATGGGTGCTGGAAACAACCGAGCGCGACGCGTTCCAAGCGGCAGCCGCCGGGCAGCCGCTGCTGCCGCCAGTGCAGGAGGATGCCGAGCTGATCGAGGTGGACTGGAGCCATGCCTTTGCCCTGCGCAGGCGCAGCCTCTTCCTGAAAGATCACCAGAGCGGCATGGAGACCGAGCTGGTCAGTGCGCCGGTGCCGCAGATCAGCGCGGCGGTGCGCCGAATCGAGAAACAGTATCCTTCCGATCTGCTCCGCCAAGTTCATGCGCAGACAGAGCGGCAGGCTGCCTCTGCTTGAGATGCGGC
>NZ_JBLWEP010000121.1:0-3143 GCF_048287355.1 Candidatus Electronema sp. TJ | reverse complement strand
GCTGCTTCCGTCTGCATCGCCTTCGCCTTGCGAAATCCTCTGTCGGACTGACCGCTCCTGCATGATAAATTTTTCGGCGGAGAAATCCTCTTGAATTTCATGATAAAAACGGGTATAAAAAAAGGTACAATTTATTGTACCGGCAGACGGAACGATAACATCCCGCTTTGCTGAGAGAATTCTGAGGAACCTGCGGACAGGCTCCTTTGCCGCAGCTCTGGACGGAAGCCGGGCTGTCAACACGCACTTGATGGATTGGAGCGGAATGATCTCGCGCATCATGCACCATGCCGCCATGCATTGCCGCCGCCAGAAAGGTCGGCTGAACATGCGGCTGCCCATCAGCAGGACACTCCGACGAAACAGAAACCTCATCATCTGTTTCACGCTGATCATCCTGATCGTCGATGCCGTCTTTCTGGCCATCAACTATGTCTCGCTCAAAGAGACGCTCTATTCCTCACTCCTGCAGCAGTCCCGCCGCCATCAGGACGAGTTCAAGCTGAACCTGAAAATGGCCTACAGCAGCATGCTGCAAATTTCCACAATGATCACCAGCAGCAGCGGGCTGGGGCAGAGCTTGCTGAACGAGGAGGAAAAGAAGGCTGCTGTCGGCAAGCCAGAGCAGGTGCCGCCGCTGGAAGGACAGGACAGCACCGCTTCCGCCCGGCGGAAAACATATCAGTTCGGCTCGATGGAGAACAAGCCGAACCAGCTGTCAACACAGCAGAACAGCTACAACTGGCTGCGCGGGGTCTCGCCGGTCTGGGCGGTCGATCCTGCGACGCAGGAGAAAGTCTATGTTGGCTCGCTGGAGGTCAGCACCTCTTTCAAGGAGATCGTCCAGCTGTATTCCAAGCTCTTCCGCGTGGATGCCGCTGTCCTGCTGAGCAGGGACTATGTCAGGAGCAAGATGTGGAACTCCGCCACCAAGGCGTATTTTGAACGGCATCCTGAGGCGAACCACTATGTCGAGGTCAGCACCTCATGGGAGATGCTGCAAAAGATGCTTCCCAGGTTGTTCGTCAAAGAAAATTACCAGACAGACAAGGTGGAGCTTTTCTTTGAGAACTCCAAATATTATTCAGTCTATTATTTCCCGCTGCTGGATTACCAGATGGCGGCTGATGAGGATCCCTACGCTGACCCAGTCGGCTTCCTGTTGATCTGGGAGGATGTCTCGGATCAGCTGGCCCGCTCCGCCACAAACTTTCTCGTCAACATTATCTTGGCCGTGCTGGCCGTTGTTTTCATCGAAGCCGGGCTGCTTTGGATACTCAACCGGGAAACCCGCCTTTCCGTGGCCGAGCAGTGCGCGGCTGTGGACGAGCTGACGGGTTTGTTCAACCGCCGTTATCTCGACGACATGCTGGACAACGAGCTGAACCGGGCGGAGAAGAGCCGGGACACGCCTCTGTCGCTGATCATCTGCGACGTGGACTATTTCAAACGCTACAATGACACCTACGGCCACAAGACCGGCGACGAGTGCCTGCGGAAGATCGCCGACTGCCTCCGGCAGCAGGCCCGCCGCAGCAGCGACTGCGTGGCCCGCTACGGCGGCGAGGAGTTTGTCATCGTTCTGCCGCGCACTGACCTGAACGCGGCCATGGACATCGCCGAGACAACGAGAAAGGCTGTGGCCAGCCTCGGCATTCCCCACGCCAGCTCGGACATTCTGCCTGTGGTCACGATCACGCTGGGCGTGGCCTGCACCGCGCATCTCGCTGAGTACGACAGCCTGTTCGAGGCGGCGGACCGCCATCTCTATTTAGCCAAAAACCGGGGCCGCAACCGGGTCGAACCGGAGCGCGTCTCGCTTCCGGCAAGAAGGACAGGGGCCTGACGGCCTGGCGCGGCGCATGAAGCACGAAGAGGAGCTGACCGGCAAACGGCTGGTCGAGAGCCGCAGGCTGACGGACGAGACGCAGCCTGACATCAGCCTGCGCCCCCGTCTGCTGGACGAGTACATCGGCCAGGAGCAGGTGAAGAGCAGCCTGCGGGTCTTCATCGAGGCCGCCCGCAAGCGGAACGAGGCCCTTGACCATGTGCTTTTCCACGGCTTTCCTGGCCTTGGCAAAACCACGCTGGCCTGCATCATCGCCAACGAGATGGGCGCGGCTATCAAAACCACCTCCGGCCCGGTGATTGAGCGGGCCGGTGACCTCGCCGCGATCCTCACCAGCCTGCAAGCGGGCGACGTGCTCTTCATCGACGAAATCCACCGCCTCAGCAGTGCCATCGAGGAAATACTCTATCCGGCGATGGAAGACTACCAGCTCGACCTCGTCATCGGCCAAGGGCCAGGCGCACGCTCGGTGAAGATTGATCTGCCGCCTTTCACGCTCGTCGGCGCGACAACCCGCACTGGCCTGCTTACCCCGCCCCTGCGCGACCGTTTCGGCGTGCTCCTCCGCCTCGAATTTTACTCGCCTGAAGAATTGGTGGCCATTGTCAGCCGCTCGGCCCGGCTTTTCGGCATCGGCATCAGCGAGGACGGCGCGCTGGAGATAGGCCGCCGCTCGCGGGGCACGCCGCGCATCGCCAACCGCCTGCTCCGCCGGGTGCGCGACTGCGCCGAGGTCGAGGGCAAGGCGTTGATTGATGCGGACGTGGCGGGCCGCGCCTTGGACATGCTGGCTGTTGACCGTCACGGGCTGGACGAGATGGACCGCCGCATCCTCCTTGCCCTGATCGACCGCTTCCAAGGCGGCCCGGTTGGGTTGGAGACCTTGGCCACAGCGGTCTGCGAGGAGAAAAACACGCTGGAGGATGTCTGTGAACCGTTCCTTATCCAGTCCGGCTTCCTGATGCGCACGCCAAGGGGCCGCGTGGCCACAGCAGCGGCGTACAAGCATTTCGGGCGGACGATGCCGGGCGGGTTTGCGTAGCAGATGAACCTCGTGGCGTGATTGGTCAAGCTGATGTCTTGAAAATATCTTTTCAAAAATAGAAGCGAGGATGCCATGTCGAAAAATAACCCTGCCAAGAAAGTCAAGAAACACTCTGATGAGCGGCTGACGGCAAACGATGCGATATGCAATGAATTTTTCCTTGGTGATATTGCATTTACCTTTCTGCCGATAGGAATCATAGCTATTCTGAGGTATGCGTTCGGAACGCTTGATAGCAGTATTTTCTTT
>NZ_JBLWEP010000120.1:0-7330 GCF_048287355.1 Candidatus Electronema sp. TJ | reverse complement strand
CCATGCCTTTCGACAACTCCACCGCTTCCCTTGTTGTCCGAAGAAGATTCAAGCCATCTATGGCATCTAATCGTTTTTGAGCGGCATTTGGATCACCAGCAGCGCATTCCAGCGATACCGCTTCGGAAATATAAAGGTCATAGCTTAAACGGGAGTCCCACCATGTTTGGGTGATCTGCTGACGCGCGGCAGCAATCAGGTTCCGACTTACACGGCTGGTCAAATAGCTGATAATAGATGTCTCAATATAAACAGTTCTGCCCATTCATTCTCCTCATGCACCTTGCCGCCCGCGCCTGGGCAAGCAATGCTTCAGCCATGTGCTTCTCTCTGGTTGCTCCACGTTATATGCTCACAAATGGTTGTCCTCAACATGCTCCAGTGCCTTGGCCTTGCGGGACGGCAATGCAACCACGCGCTCCGGGTGCATGGTCTGCTTTTGCATAAGGTCTTCAAACATAGCGTCCGCATCGTAGTTAAACTGACGCGCATATTCATCTCTGGCAGCACGGGTTTCGGCAACAATCGGGTCTTTCCACATTGTTCAATCCTCCATAAGCTCAAGCGGGGTGCAGATTACAGACGGCTCATAACCAAGCATCCGGCAGGTGGCTTCAATCTTAGGGCGTGTGTGCGCATTGGCAATATGCGTGCAATTCCATGTCAGCAAATATTCGGCACCATTGACGACGGCAATGGCCACATGATACGCATCCGCCTCAGCTTTCAGCGGCAGGGCATGATGCTGGATGAGAGCTTGAGCCAGCCCGCGCACTTCAGGAGAAATTTGGAGCAATGGCAGATTGGCGATTGCTGCCAGACGACGTTGCGCCGCTTCTGGATGGCCTTTGCTGGCTTCGGAGATAACAAGTTCGGAGACGAAAACGCTGTAGTTCGGACGTTGCGTTGTCCACCAATCCACTGTCGCGCTTTGGTTTGCCATGGCCCGCAGATCATTGCTTGGCTGTGCCGTCAAATAGCTGATAATGGATGTTTCAATGTAAACAGTTCTACCCATTCATTTCTCCTTATTCACCATGCTGACGGCTTGGGCAAGCAGCACTTCAGCCATCTGCTTTTCTCCGGTTGCTCCACGTTATATGCTCATAAGGCTGGGCTGCAAGCCTGCGGTACTGTTATGGTTCAAATTTGTATGTATTGACTTCATTAGAAGAGACCTGTGTCATCAAGGAAATTCCACCAGTTGTATGCGTTGAGTACCACTTTTTCGCATGTGCAGTAAACAAGCTTGTTGCTTCACGATCCGGGTGCCCGTATTGGTTTTGGTAACCGGCACTGACTAATACTGTATCTGGCTTAATAAGTTTTATTGCCTCTGCGGAGATTCCGTTCTTCGAGCCATGATGCGGCGCATCAAGCACCTGCGATTGAAGAGCACTGCCGAAATACCTTGTTATGGAACTCCATCGATCATTTTCCGTGTCGCCGGTTATTAGGTATGTTGCGCCTGTTGAAAGTTCTCTGACCTTGCATACAAGGGAACAGTTATTTGATGATGTCATATCTGCCGAATGCGGAGAGAAAATCTCAAATTCAAATTCTGAAGAAATTTCACCGCGATAGAACCGCGTATCATTTTTGGAAAGAGAGACAGATATTTTTCTGAACTCTTTCTGTTGCTCAAAAGACTTGATAACAGAAAAGCATGTATCTGCGTTTCCAGTTTTCTTAAAGTACTTTGGATACATGACCCAATCTGGCCTATACTTGTTGAGGACAATGCGCAGGCCAACTTCATTGAAGTGGTCCGCGTCAAATCCTGTCACCATCAGTCCTATTAGATTCTTCCCCTGGAGAATGCTTGCTAATGCAGCCTTTACATTCACAATTTCAGTTTTTGGATTCAAGGGAACCCAAGTATCAATTATGAAGGCCTCTCTTTGGCCAGTTACTACTACAAACTGTCCTTGACCAACGTTGAGTGTATAGATTTTCATCATGAAACTCCTTTTTTAGTTGCCGAGATACGCTTGTTGATATATGCAGATTGCTTTTTGTAAGAGAAGGCAAACAGGACAAGCAATCCAACGATAGATATCGCCGGAAGCATTTCATTGAGTGCCGGGAATATTTTCGAGACTAATTCATAGGCATACGCAACCGCAATGCACATGAATAGCGAGCAGATGGTTCTATACATGTTGTTTGCTTCTGAAAGAACCTCAACTTTTGGATCAGCCTTAGAGGCTTTCACAAAGTCCTCATATGGAGCAAAAGATACGAATCCGATCTTCTTGAAGATTGGCTCAACAACCAGCGAGCCAATGCGACTTACTACAGATCCAATGAAGTAGTAAACAAACGCCCCGACCAGAGCATCATTTTGGATTAGGTTGTACCGTGTTACCTTAGTCACAAATACAGCGAAGAGAACCCCAGGGAACAGGTAGTTAAATATGTTATATGTTCCGATCTTATCGAGAATGTCCTTCATAGATTCTCCGTGTCTTTAATGAGAGCATGTTTATCTACGGTGCCCAACAAGGCATTATACAATTCCGCCTATTCATGCAACTATTGCACGATATACGAAAAATTGCAACTTAACCCCACGTTGGGGAGTCCCCCGCTCTCCCCAACATCCACCCTTCCGCCCCCTATTCTACACCTCCAAATCCAAAATATCCACCAGCCTGCCGCCGTAGTCGTTGCGGATCATCGTTCTGAGGGCGGCGTAATTGTCGACCGCGACGATCATGCTGTCCACAGCGGAACCGGCGAAGCCCGGCAGCGTGAATTCCCCGTTCTCAACCACCGGCACCATCGCTCCGACCGCGCCGCCGTCCTGCATGGCAATCAGGCGGAAGGCAAGCATGTTCTCCTGCAAGCTGCTGTCCACCTGGATGCGCAATCGTTCGGTCGCGCTGGCTGTGCAGCCCGTGACCCGCACATGCGGCGCGTTCTCGCTGCCGGTGAGGATGCCTGCGCCCAGCTCGCCCAGATGGGCCAGATCCACGGTCAGGGGCGCGCGCAGCCTGCGGCTGTAGATGCCGGTGCGCAGCGAGCCGTGCTCGGTGTAGCGGGTGCTGACTTCGACCGAGTATTCATTGTTCCAAGGGTCGTCTTGGGCCGGAACATGCGGCACCACCAGGATTTCCGTGTCGCTGACGCTGGCGTGCTGCGTTTGCTTCTCGCTGCCGCTGCGGGTGCCTTCGATGACGCAGCCGCAGTCCGGCTTGCTCGTGTCAAAGGCAAGATTGCTGCCGGTCAAACGGAGCACGCCCGCCGGGTTGAGCACATTGTTTAGCAGCAGGACAGTGTCTGCGGCGGAGAGGATGGTCGGGGCCTTCTCCTCGGTGCCAACCCGTTCCAAGGTCACGTTCTGCTGCACATATTGGACAAGAGGACGGGTGGCCGAGACGCTGATCCGCAGGAGTTTGTCAATCGGCGGCAGCGGGTCGTCCGGGCTGTTCAGTTTGGCATGAAAGGAGGGCGCAAAGGTGAGGGCCTCTTCCAGCGTCACCTGCATCCCGTTGCAGAGCATCTCCTTGATGTTCCTCACCGTTGCCAGAAGGAAGGCCTTGGCCTGCTCCGCGCTGATGCCGGTGTCTTTGGCAACGGCATCAGCCAGCTCGTCATAGCCCACTGTCTGTTTAGGCAGGAAGCGGAGCTTGTAGGTGATTGGTTTGGTCAGGTGGTTCGGCTCGACGCGGTATTGCACAGTGCCCATGATGCCCTCCCATTCGGGTTTAAGATATGATGATGCAAGCGGTTTTGCCTGATCAGGCCAAGATACGGCGGAGCCTGCGCTTTGTCAACAAAATAGGAGCGCGGCAAGGGACGGAGAAGCGCGGCGGAAAACATCCTAGGATGTTTCAGAAATACATCCTGAAATGTTCCGGCAATACATTCTAGGATGTATCGCCGAAACATCCTAGATAGTTTTTCAAAACATCCTGGAATGTATTGGCGGAACATCCTAGGATGTTTTGGCAGTACATCCTAGGATGTTTTTGGGGGAGGTGGGGGGAGGGGGAGAAAGCGGAAGCCTGGATGCTGTTGCGTTCCATTCAGGCTGGCTGCTTTCAAGTCAGAAGTATGCCAAGCTGTTTCAGCCGCGCCTTAATTCCACCTTTTGTCCGCTGATGAATTTCAGCAATTTCTGGAATTTTCTTGCCAGTATTAAACTCATTGAGAAGCTGTTGTTCCTCAGCTTCATCCCAAGCTCTACCTGTGTGCGCTGGCAATTCCTCATGACGGCGGTCGATGCGCTCAACTCGCTCAAGTGCTTTAACAGCGACAAACAATGCACGAATAATGTCAGGGTGCTGATATACAGCATCCAATGCCTGACCAGTTATCGGACAATGCCCGTCCGCTAATGATGTTATAATCTTTAATGCTTCTGCTGTAGTCATCTTCAAAAACCTATAATCGTATAGATTGCAGTTCCGCATTAAGCAAAGCAGGCTGGGGAAAAGCGAACTAATCCCCAGCACGCCATTTTCAAAGCCCGTCGCGGCGTTCATTGGGCTTTCTCTTGAAACGAGAGACCTAATTGTTCGGCAAGAACAGCAAGGCGTTTATCTCGTGTCCAAAGGAGTGTCTGCCTGCTCAGGGCAACTGCTGTGAGGAGATGGGCATCAATAAAGCCGACTCCATGCCCCATCAAGCGATTATGCTCAATGAAATACATCACCTCTTCATTCGTTGCTTGTGAAACGGCAGGCAGCCTTTTCAGCAAGGAGAGCAATACTTCCCTGTTCTTGAGATTACCGCAGGCAAGTTCGCCGATGATAAACGGATGAATGACTATCTGCACAGTATTCAAGAGCGATGCCAGCAGCGCATCTGTTTTGCGCAGATAGTCGATCCAGACAGAAGTGTCTGCCAGAATCATGACGGCTCTTCTGTCTGCCGCCTATGAATATCCTGCACGTCAGGTTCGGTTCCGCCAAGACTGGCAAGACGGCGGCTGCTCTCCCGTTCAATCAAGGCCTGAAGTCCCTGCCGCAGCAAAGCCGCTTTCTCTTTGATGCCGGTGAGCATCCGGGCTTCTTCAAATAATGTGCTGTCAATGGTCACGGTTGTCCGCATCATGCCTCCATAGCGATGAAGAATATCGTTCAGCTTGTCTTGCCAGCCTCTGCCGCAGCTTTTCCCAAACCATTCAGCTTGTTTTTGGGGAGGACAGGGGAGGGGAGGGGAAGAGGCCGCCCGGATGCCGCCGCATGTCATCCGGGCTGTTTGGCCGCCTGCGCTACATTTCCTGCACTGCCGTGATTCTCTTCTGATTGAGATCACGTATGAAAGAGACGGCTCCTTTCATTTGTTCTGCAAACTTGGCGGCAAGCAGCTTCTCTGCGGCGGCGAACTCGCCAAGCTCACGCAGTGCTTCAGCCTTCGTAAGGCGGTCATCGTCATTGGCCTCGTCAAGCAAGGTGATGAAGGCGCGCAAGTTCTCAATCTCGAACGAATCAAGCGGCATTTCGCGTGATGCTTCCCGGCGCTGATCATTGCCTGCCCACCATGCACGCAGGCGCACATAGCGTTCCTTCCGCTTGTCATTCATGCCAGCCTTGAGGAAACCTGCATAATCTTGCACTGTTGGAAACAATGCAGGCTGCGCGTCGGCAAATTTCTCCGCGTCAGAGTTTCCTGCGCTCCACATGCCGAGTTCCCCCACCTCTTTTTGCTGTTTGATCCAGAGAATGGCACCGCAGTGCGGGCATTTGCCGAACAAGGGGTAATCAGGCAGCATTGGCGCATCCCTCTTGCCGTCCGTCCAGAAAACAGCTCCGCAGGTGTTGCCTGACATGAGCGTGCGCTGCTCGATATGCTTCCCGCATGATGAGCATTCGCGAATCAGAGTTGGGCCTGGCAGCATATTTGCCTCCTTTCAATGGATAAATAGAAAGACTGCCGAGTATTGACTCGGCAGTTTAAGAGGCATGTCTTCTTTTGTCAACAAAATAGGAGCGCGGCAAGGCAAACAGCAGGGCGGCGGAATGCATTCCGGCATGTTCTCAGGAAAGGACAGGCAAGGCTGAAGCCTTGTCCGCAGGGCCGGTCTGCGCGGTCATGCTATTGCTTCGTGACATGCACAGCGTTTCTCAGCATTGCCAGCGCCTCGGCAACAATATTCTCGGAACCGTCATTGGTGAGAACAGTGAATGTCGGCGCGAGTCCTCCGGCAAGGAAGAATCCTTGGGTCATGTATTTATACTCTCCCGGCTTTGGAGACTTGTCTGTGACGGAAAAATAATAGCCAGTGACAGAAGGGCCTTTCAGCTCTTGGATGGGAATTTCTTTCTCAACCGCCTGCTTTCTGGCTTCTTCAACAGCCATCTCGACGCTCTTGCGCATGTCCGCCAGTGTTGGCTGCGCCATGCCTTGACTATGAGGATAAAGAGGGGTGACAGCTATTTTGAACGCCTCTCCTGCTGTCGGCGTGAAAAGAATGATTGGCGGCAGCTCATTGGAGGTCTGATGCAATATGTCGCGCCACGCCTGCGGCACCTGAAGCTGTAGTGCGCCATGTCCCGGAAGATTGTACGTCCGCGCCGCAGCAGCTTTGTCTGCTGCCGCAGGGGCTGCGGGCTTCATCTCTTCAATGCCGGCGGCACATGCGCCGCCTCCATGAAGGGCCAGCAGCGCGGCAATGCCAATTGTTCTGACTTTCATTATGTTCTCCTCTGTGTTTAGTTTAACAGCACTTGCAAAGCAGAAAAGGTTCCAGGCCTGCTTGTCAGATAATCTCCTCCAGCCCTTGGCTTGTGTGCGCCAGCCAAGGCCGGGCTGCCGCATCAATATGAGCGCGAAGCAGCGGATGTTTGATGGCGGCATAGCTTGTCACATCCACCGAAAAAGGCAGGCTGCTCTCTTGAAACAAAGTCCACAGCCGGTCACAGACAGCCTCGTCAGCATTGCCATAAAGCGCCAGATCCAAGTCTGAATTCTGCCGCTGCGTTCCTTGTGCGCGGGAGCCGAACACCGCAACCTGTTCGATGCGGTCTTGCGCTGTGAGCAGAATCTCCCGGACAAGTGCTTGCTGGGCCGCAGTCATGCCAAAGGCATCGCTCATGGCTTCTTGCCTGCTTCGATGCGCCGTTCGAGCAGAAACTCGTGCAGCTCAGCAAATGCTGCCAGATATGTGGCGCGAATATCAGCGATCACCCGTTCAAAGGTCTCGAAGTTGTAGGTGTGGGACATGCGGTTGCGGGCATCCAGAGCGTTCTGCCACGCCTCTCCCTGCTGGATGATGCCTGCCTCAAAGGCCCGGCGGATGACGGATCGCGGTGTGATCTGGTCAAAGATCACATTCTCGCTTTCCAAGTAATCCTTTAAGGTCTTCCAAGCAAGCTCCATG
>NZ_JBLWEP010000119.1:0-7385 GCF_048287355.1 Candidatus Electronema sp. TJ | reverse complement strand
TCACGCAAGCAGCTCTTCTGCCCCTTTTGGAAACACAGCCCTGATCTCCAGCCGCCCGCCGAGGGCTTCAACATACCGCTGCAAGGTTTCAAGGGTGATGTTTGGCCGCCGCTCCAGTTCAGACAAAGCTGACTGCGACAAACCCATTGCCTGTGCCAATGTCTTCTGTGTGACCCGCTGCGCTTGGCGCACCTGCCGGAGACGGACAGCGGCAATCTTTTCCCCGGCTTTCCGCCGGATTTCCTCCCGTTCCTGAGAAGAAAAATTTTCCTCAACAAGCTGATTCAACGTTTTCATGGACGCACCGTGATTTTTTCCAGATGACGTTTGAAGATTCTGTCAGCCTCGGCAATCAGGCGGCGGTAGAATTTTTCCTGATCTTTTCCTTTCTTGTCTCCGCCGCAAAGAATGACCGCCCGCCTAGCAGGATCAAACGCGAAGAGGCTTCGATAGACACAGCCGACAGTTTTTGTCCGCAGTTCTTTCATGTTGGCAAACTCTGAACCTTTAATCTGATCAACATGAGGTCTGCCAAGCTGCGGCCCAAAATGCCGGAGCACTTCCAAATCCGCTGCGATAGCTATTTTCTCCTTCTGCGCAGTTTTCCAAACCATTCAGCATACTCGTCGCTGATCAGAACGTCCCAAACCATACTGTAATATAACTTTTATCCGATATTTTATCAAACAGTGAGTCTGCCTGAGCTACTTATAACTCCTCTGCGAAGGCTCCGCCGCCTCAAACCGCAGCGGCTCCTTGTGCAAAACCGGCCGTTTCCCTTCGCCCTGATATTCCCAAGCTGCGACATGAGAAAAATTCGCATCGTCGCGCAACGCTTCGCCGTCTTCAGTCTGGCTTTCTTCGCGCAGATGACAGCCGCAGGATTCCTCGCGCTCCAAGGCATCTAAAACCATAGTCTCGGCAAATTCAAGAAAGTCTGCCACGCGCCCGGCCTGCTCCAAGGACTGGTTCAAATCCTCGCCGTTGCCCGGCACATAAATATTCCGCCAGAATTCTTCTCGGATTTGCGGAATCTCCTCTAACGCCTTAAGCAGCCCTTCTTTGTTCCGCGCCATGCCGCAGTGATCCCAGAGCAGCACACCGAGCCTGCGGTGCAGCTGATCTGCCGTTTGCGCCCCGGTTTTCTTGCAATCGCGGTTGCGCAGCAGTCGGGCGATGCGTGCGCTGACCTCTTCCTCAGCTTCGATAAAGGCAGGATGTTCGGCAGCGGCGCGATCCGTTCCGGTTTGCGCCAGATAATGGCTGATGGTTGCAGGCAGAATGAAATATCCGTCCGCCAGCCCTTGCATCAGGGCACTCGCGCCAAGCCGGTTCGCGCCGTGATCGGAAAAATTGGCTTCACCAATGACAAAGAGGCCCGGCAGCGTGGATTGCAGGTGATAATCCACCCACAGGCCTCCCATCGCGTAATGCACGGCAGGGTAAATCATCATCGGTTCCTTAGCCGGATCGCTGGCGGTGATTTTCTCGTACATCTGGAAGAGGTTGCCGTACTTCTGCATGATCGCGGCCAATCCATCCCGTCTTATGGCATCGGCAAGATCAAGATACACCGCCCTGCCCGTGGCGCTCACGCCTTTGCCTTGATCGCAGACCTCTTTGGCATTGCGCGAGGCCACATCGCGCGGCACCAAATTGCCGAAGCGCGGATATTTGCGCTCTAAATAATAATCTCGCTCTGCTTCGGGGATTGCTGCGGGAGAACGGGAGTCTCCCGCCTGTTTCGGCACCCAAACCCGCCCGTCGTTGCGCAGGCTTTCGCTCATCAAGGTCAGTTTGCTTTGATATTCGCCATGAACCGGAATGCAGGTGGGATGAATTTGGACAAAGCAGGGATTGGCAAAGGCGGCTCCACGCCGGTGTGCCCGCCAAGCGGCAGTGACATTGCCGGACATGGCGTTGGTGGAGAGATAAAAGGCGTTGCCATAGCCACCTGTAGCTAAAACCACTGCATTGGCTGCATAGCGTTCGATTTGACCGGTGAGCAGATTGCGGACAATAATCCCCTGTGTCTTGCCAGCGATGACAATCACATCCATCATCTCGCGGCGCGGAAAAATTTTGACCCGGCCCGCCGCAACCTGACGCATCAGCGAGGAATACGCGCCAAGAAGAAGCTGCTGTCCGGTCTGTCCGCGTGCATAGAATGTGCGTGAGACCTGCGCCCCGCCGAAAGAACGATTTGCCAGCGTGCCGCCGTATTCTCTGGCGAACGGCACGCCTTGCGCGACGCAGTGATCAATGATTGCATTCGAAACCTGCGCCAAGCGATAGACGTTTGCTTCGCGGGAGCGGAAATCGCCGCCCTTGATGGTGTCGTAGAAGAGGCGAAAGACCGAATCGCCGTCGTTTTGGTAATTTTTGGCCGCGTTGATGCCGCCCTGCGCAGCAATAGAATGAGCACGACGAGGGCTGTCTTGGAGACAGAAGACTTTGACGCTGTAACCAAGCTCACCCAGCGCAGCGGCGGCGGATGCGCCAGCTAATCCAGTGCCGACGACGATGATTTCATATTTGCGGCGGTTGGCCGGGCTGACTAATTTGCTGCTGAAACGGCAGTTGTCCCATTTTTCAGACAGCGGGCCGGAGGGGAGGTTAGGTATCAGAGTCATTGTGTCATCGCTGATGAAATCAGCTTGCTTGTATCGCTTCAATCACTGATTTGAAATCACGATCAAAGTTATCGAGAAATTTTTCGTCAATCAGATTGAGCTTTTTCAGCAGAAATGCTGGAAATGTCTCCAGACGGTAGAGCAAGTCCTCTTTCTGAAAATGCAATTTTTCACCGGCTTCAGCGATAACCACGCTCCAATCAATAGATATATTCTTGGAAATTAATAAGATGTCAAATATATCCTTTGGATTGTCACGGCCTATGACCGCTGTGATCTTGTTGGAAAGAATATTCAAGGGATTGTCGAGCCGGAATCCGTGGCGATAGACAAAATCGCCGAACCGTTTCACGCGGTCATTGACAAAATCAACTTGGAGGGCTGTTTCTTGGCTGGTCAGAAGAAGACGGACGAAGTCCTTGGCATCAACTTGCTTTTTCACGGACAAGCCTGCTCGGACAAAGCGTTCGATCACGGCCCTTGCGGAATAAGAGAACGTATCAGAACAATGCGTGAACAGATCAAGATCATCAGAATATCGTTGCTCAAAATAGAAACGGCTGAGGCAGGTTCCGCCGGTGAGATAAAACTCTGTGTCTTCCGCAAACACCAAGTTTAAAACCTCATCTTGCAGACGATACAGTTCGTTGTAGTCTATATGTTCCATCGCAGTTCAGGAATATCGGTCTGCTCATTGAGCAAGAAATATTTTAGGATTTTATATCGTCTTTCGAGGAAAAAACAGTTGAACTTTGGAGGGATGTAGCGACGCAGCATGTCTTGCTGATCAGAAGGAGCAAACACGCTGAGGCTCTTCAAGACATCCGTTGCATTTTCGAGGATTTTTGTGAACAGGAAATATTTCTCCTGATCGCTGCCTTTCTTTGCCAGGCCGAGAATGTCCTCTGCTGTCATCTTGTATTCCCAAAAGCATTCTTGAATGATTTTCTGGCAACACGCATAGATGGCAGGTTCGATATGCTGATTCATCTTTATACGTAAAATTAGATCATGTTAGCTTGAGGTGAATCTGTTTATCCTGCCGCGCAATACTAGGAATGCGATAAAAATACCTCTGTCGGCGGATGAAGTAAACAATGATAAAGCCTGCGAACGGGGAAACCTGAATACTGTTCTGTTTTTTCCAACCTGCGTGACTCCCAAGAAAAAAAGAGGCGCGTGGGCAAGCTTTTTCCCCCTGCTTTGCGCCATCGCCCTTGACGAAGGGCTGTTCATTGATTAATACTACAGGATTAACGCGAGAGTGGCGGAACTGGCAGACGCACTGGACTTAGGATCCAGCGCACTTGGTGCATAGGGGTTCGACCCCCCTCTCTCGCACCAATCCTCTGAAAACACATAGTCCCATATTCAGGAGACGGGCGCGGCATGAACCTGCGCCTGCCTGGATTGAGATATCTTTCTGCCCAAAGCAGGCAACCAGAAACTAAGGAATTTGAGGCGATGGAAATAGCAGTCGAAGAACTGAGCGAACTGACCCGCAAGCTCACCGTCACCGTGCCTGCGGATAGAGTGCAGGAGGCGACAGACAAAGCCTACGGCAAGCTGAAGAAGGATGTTCACCTCAAGGGATTCCGCAAGGGCAAGGCCCCGATGTCCATTCTGGAGAAGAACTACGGCGACCGGGTGAAGGCCGAGGTGGCGGAGCAGCTGGTTCAGGAAACCTATTTTGACGCAGTGGAGCAGAAAGGGCTGGACGTGGTTGTGCATCCTGAAATCCGCGAGACCCGTTTTGCGGATGACGGCTCTTTTGTCTATGTCGCCTTGGTGGACGTGAAGCCGGTTTTTGAGATCAGCCAGTACAAGGGCGTGGAGATCGAGAAGCCTGCGGTCAATGTGACTGAGGCCGACGTTGACCGCAAGATTGAAGAGCTACGCCGCAAGCACGCTGTCCTTCGGACTGCTGACGATGGGCACGGCGTGGCTGTGGACGACATCGTTATTGTAGACTTCCAAGGCTTTCACAACGAGAAGGCGATGAAGGAAGTGCACAACGAGAACTACTCGATTGACGTGGGCACCAAGCGGCTCGGCGCGGAGTTCGAGGAGCAGCTCATCGGGCTGAAGAAAGGCGAGTCCGCCCTGTACGAGACCGATTTCCCTGCCGACTATCCCAATCCGGTCATGGCAGGCAAGAAGATCGAATTCAAGGTGGATGTGAAGGAGATTAAAGAGCGGGTCAAGCCGGTTGCGGACGACGAGTTCGCCAAGGATGTGGACGCGAAATACAGCACCTTGGCCGAGCTGCGGGCAGGCATTGCCGAAGAGCTGAAGAAGCAGCGTGAAGCCGCCCTTGAGGGTGATATCGCTGACCGGGTCATGCAGAAGCTGATCAGCATGAATGAATTTCCAGTGCCGGAGCGGGCTGTGGCCTACGAGGTGCAGGAGATGATCAACCAGACTGAGGAGCGGCTGAAACGCGCTGGTTTGACTTTGGAGACCGCCGGCATCAAGCGGGACGAGCTGGCCAAGCAGAACCGCGAGGCGGCGGAAAAGCGGGTGAAGGGCGACTTCCTCCTGAAGAAAGTGGCCGAGCTGGAGGAGATCAAGCTGGCGGATGAGGACATCGAGCGCGGCTATCAGCGCATCGCCACGCAGTACAAGATGACCGTGGCGGATGTGAAGCAGTACTTCCAGCGTCGGGAGGAGATCATGCCCTTCCTCGCTGAGCTGCTGAACGAGAAAATTCTCCGTTTCCTGATCGACGCGGCCAAGATCACCGAGGAGCAGGCGGCGGCAGTGGAAGAGGAAGCTGCGGAAGCGCAGCAGGCGTAAGCCGAAAGCGTTATTTTGCCTATCAGCCGGACAGACTGCTGTCCGGTTTTTTGTTTTGAGGAGCTGATCATGAATCTTGTGCCAATGGTGGTTGAGCAGAGTCCGCGCGGCGAGCGGGCGTTCGATATTTACTCGCGTCTGCTGCGGGAGCGCATCGTCTTTCTCGGCACGCCGGTCACCGACGATGTTTCCAGCCTGATTGTCGCCCAGCTGCTTTTTCTCGAGGCGGACGACCCGGACAAAGACATCACCTTTTACATCAACTCGCCTGGCGGCTCCGTCACCGCAGGCATGGCCATCTACGACACCATGCAGTACATCCGCTGCGACGTGGCCACGCTTTGCATGGGGCAAGCGGCCTCGATGGGTGCATTCCTGCTGGCCGCAGGCGCGACGGGCAAACGCTTCGCCTTGCCCAACTCGCGGATCATGATTCACCAGCCGATGGGCGGCTATCAAGGCCAGGCCACGGACATTGAGATTCACGCCAAGGAAATCCTGCGGATGCGGGCTGATCTCAACAGCATCCTCGCCAAGCACACCGGCAAGCCGGTCAAGCAGATCGAGCAGGACACCGAGCGCGACAACTTCATGACCGCGCTGGAGGCGAAGGCTTACGGGTTGGTGGACAAAGTGCTGGAACGCCGGGAGGAAGGCGGCAAGAAGGAGGCGCGGGCATGAGCGACGAACTCAGCGGCAGCTCCGCCGGAACCCGCGCCTGCTCCTTCTGCGGTCGGGATGAGGCGGAAGTGGCGCGGCTTATTGCCGGGCCGGATGTGTATATTTGCAGCGAGTGCGTGGAAATCTGCAACGGGATGATCAAGGAGCCGACAGAGGGCGGCGAAGCGGCCAAGGTGGTTGAGCCGCCCCGCCTGCTCAAGCCCAAGGAGATTCACGCCCATTTGGATGATTACGTCATCGGCCAAGACTTTGCCAAGCGGGTGCTGGCGGTGGCGGTGCATAATCATTACAAGCGGATCAGCTCCCGCATTGCTGGCAAAGGCGATGCGAACGCAGTGGAAATCCAGAAGTCGAACATCGTCCTGATCGGCCCGACCGGCAGCGGCAAAACTCTGCTGGCCCAGACCTTGGCCCGCATCCTCAACGTGCCCTTCAGCATCGCCGATGCCACTACGTTGACTGAGGCGGGTTATGTCGGCGACGACGTGGAGACCATTCTCGTCGGCCTGCTCCAAGCGGCGGATTACGATGTCGAACGGGCGCAGCGCGGCATTGTGTATATTGACGAGATCGACAAGATCGCCCGCAAGTCGGATTCCCCCTCATTGACTCGCGATGTGTCCGGCGAAGGCGTGCAGCAGGCTTTGCTGAAGATGATCGAGGGCACGGTGGCCTCAGTGCCGCCCAAGGGCGGGCGCAAGCATCCGCAGCAGGATCTGATCAAAATTGACACCACCGACATTCTCTTCATCGTCGGCGGGGCCTTTGTCGGCTTGGACAAGGTGATCAAACGGCGCGGCGGCAAGAAGTCCATCGGCTTCGGCGCGAAAATCCGCCTGGATGAGGAGAAGAGCGAAGGTGATTTGTTAGCTGAAGTGCAGCCGGAAGACCTGCTCAAGTTCGGCCTGATCCCGGAGCTGGTTGGCCGCCTTCCGGTCATCGCGCCGATGCGCGAGCTGCGAGAAGAGGACTTGGTCCGCATCCTCAAGGAGCCGAAGAACGCCCTGACCAAGCAGTACATCAAGCTCTTCGATCTGGAAGGCATCAAGCTCCGCTTCACCGAAGAGGCCCTGACCGCTGCTGCGAAAAAGGCGATGGAGCGCAAGGCCGGGGCGCGCGGGCTGCGCTCGGTGATGGAAAGCGCGATGCTCGACGTGATGTACGAGCTGCCCTCGGATGATTATGCAGTGGAATGCGTGATCAGCGAGGAGGTGATCAGCAAAGGCGAGCAGCCTGCTGTGACCCGTGACGAAAAGCGGCGGAAGACGGCCTGAG
>NZ_JBLWEP010000118.1:2271-7464 GCF_048287355.1 Candidatus Electronema sp. TJ | reverse complement strand
CCGCCCTGAAGTATCTGGAGCAGAGCCTGAGCATCCGCCGGGAGATTGGCGACAAGGCAGGCGAAGGCACGACGCTGAACAACATCAGCCAGATTTACCATGCGCAGGGCGACTACCCCACCGCCCTCAAGTATCTGGAGCAAAGCCTGCGCATCAGGCAGGAGATTGGCGACAAGGCAGGCGAAGGCGCAACGCTGAACAACCTCGCTACGATTGCGTATGCCAAGGGCGACTACGCTACCGCCCTAAAGTATCTGGAGCAGAGCCTACACATCATGCAGGAGGTTGGCGACAAGACAGTGGAAGGCACCACGCTGAACAACATCAGCCAGATTTACGATGCGCGGGGCGACTACGCTACCGCCCTGAAGTATCTGGAGCAGAGCCTGCGCATCAGGCAGGAGATTGGCGACAAGGCAGGCGAAGGTGCGACGCTGAACAACATCGCCGGGATATACCGAGCGCGGGGCGACTACACTACTGCCCTGAAGTATCTGGAGCAGAACCTTGTCCTCTTCCGTGAGATAGGCGATAAGGCCCATGAAGGAGGAACGCTGAACAACATCAGCGGGATTCACTGGGCGCGGGGCGACTACGCTACCGCCCTGAAGTATCTGGAGCAAAGCCTGCGCATCCAGCAGGAGATTGGCGACAAGGCAGGCGAAGCGGTGACGAGCTGGAATATTGGTATGATCTACAAGAAGCGCGGCGACCTGCGCAAGGCGGAAGCATACATGAGCCGCACCGTGCAGCTTGCTGAGGAGCTTGGTCATCCCCAGCTGGAGGATTTTCGCCAAGGTTTGGAACGAGTTCGCGCCCAGCTGCGGGGCAGGTAGGGGCGGACCTATGTGTCCGCCCCTGCTGCTGCATCAACGGGCAGACACGCAGGTCTGCCCCTGCGAATGATCCTGCGCCAAACGCGGCGGCGGGAGTCTCCCTGCTGGCTTGCTCAGCAGCGGCGCAGTGCTGCTTGGAGTTCCATTATAATGCAACCCTCAGTTCCATTACGTTGGAACCCACTGTTCCATTAGGTTGCAACCCTCAGTTCCATTAGGTTGCAACCCTCAGTTCCATTAGGTTGGAACTCACCGTTCCATTACGTTGCAACTCTGAGTTCCATTACGTTGCAACTTCATCGCGCTGTCCGCTTGATAAAAAACGCGCGAATAGGTACACTCATGCGGGGCGGCACCCTCTGCCGCCGTCACCCGTCCTCATATCCACGGAGAACTGCCATGCCTATCCAGTACTCAGTCGAAGAGAATCCTCTGACCACGCCCTATTCCTGCCGCATCCGTTTTGTGTCGCGCGGCTCGGCGGGCCGCGAGGACATTGCCGCCGACATCGCCCTGAGCCATCCCAACTTCAGCAGGGCGGACATCCTGACCATCCTCAATGCCGAGGACGAGGCGATCATGGCCCGGCTGCTGGACGGCGAGCAGGTGACGAAAGAGGGCTGCTGCACCTGGTTTCCCTCCTTCACTGGCAAGCTGGACAGCCCGGACGACCCGCTGCCGCCGCTGAAGGACTGCCTGCATGTCAATGTCCGCGTCTCGGTTCCCTTTGCCGAGGACTTCTGCCAGAATGCGCAGGCCGAGCGCGTGGCCTCGGCGGAGAAGCTGCCGGTCATAAGCTCTGCGGAAGACACGGTGCTGGGCCTGCGCGACGTGCTGCGCTCGGACGGAATGCTGCGCATCACCGGCAGCAACCTCGCCTTTGACCGCAGCGACCCTGCCTCGCGCTGCCTGATCGAGGGCACCAGCAGCGGCAGCGCAGTGCAGAGCCGCATCGGCACGATCTCCAACAGCGAGATCATCCTTATGCCGGACGTGCCTGCCCAGACCGCGCCGCACAACAATGAATACCGCCTCTCTGTCACCACGCATTACACCGAGCACGGCTCGCCGCGCACCGGCATCTACAAACACCTGCTGCGCACACCGCTGGCCGTGCAGATCGGCAGCAACGCAGGCATATTGAGCAGCGGCGGCGCAACGCCTCTGGTCACGGTGTCCGACGGAACCCTGTATGTCGACACAGTGCGGCTGCGCGTGCAGGCGGTCTACAACACCCCGGACAACGAGCTGCGCTTTTGTCTGCTGGACATGACGGAAGGCGGGCAGAAAGGCGACGAGGTGCGGGCTGCTGACGACGGCATCTACACCCTGAACGGCTGGTCGGACAGCGGCGTGACCAGCCTTGAGCTGATGGTGAGCGACTACGCCGCCCTGCTCGCGCTGGTCAGAACTTCCTATGGCAACAGGCTGGTGGACATTCTCGACCTCAGCCAGGGGACGTGACAGATGAGCACTGTATTAGTCACCGGCGGCGGCGGCTTCATTGGTCTGGCCTTGGTGCGGGAGCTGCGCCGCCAAGGCCGCGACGTGTGGGTCTTCGGCAGGAACCGCTACCCTGCCGCAGAAGCTGTCGGGGCGGTCTGTCTGCAAGGCGACCTGCGCGACGCGGAAGCGGTCAGCCGGGCGGTCGAGGGCTGCGCCAGCGTCTTTCATGTCGCGGCCAAAGCAGGCATCTGGGGCAGCTATGAGGAGTATTACGGCATCAACTATACAGGCACCTGCAATGTCCTCGATGCCTGCTGCAAGCACAAGGTGCAGGCGCTGGTGCAGACCTCCACGCCCTCGGTGGTCTTTGACGGGCGGGACATTGAGGGCGGCAACGAGCTTATGCCCCATTCCCTGCGCCCGCTCTGCCATTACGCGGCCACCAAAATCATGGCCGAGCGGGAAGTCCTGCTCGCCAATGACAGGGGCCTGCGCACAGCGGCCATCCGCCCGCATCTGGTCTGGGGGCCGGGTGACACCAACCTGATCCCCCGCCTGCTGGCCCGTGGCCGCGCAGGCCGCCTGCGCATAGTCGGCAACGGTCAGAACCGGGTGGACATCAGCTACATAGACAACGTGGTCCACGCCCATCTGCTGGCTGAGCAGAGCCTGCTCAGCAGCCGCGACATAGCCGGCAAGGTCTTCTTCATCGGCCAGAAAGAGCCGGTGCTGCTCTGGCCGTGGATCAACGAGCTGTTCAGGCGCATGGACGTGCCGCAGGTGACGAAGCGGATCAGCCTGCGCAACGCCAGGATGCTGGGCTGGCTGCTGGAGAAGGCGCACACGGCCCTGAAGAGGGAGCATGAGCCGAGGATGACCCGCTTCCTGGCCGAGCAGCTGGCCATGTCGCACTGGTTCAGCAAGAAACGGGCGGAAGAGCTGCTCGGCTACAAAGAGCTGGTCTCCACCGAGGAAGGCCTGGACCGGCTGGTGCGCTGGCTGCGGCAGGCGGAGCAGGGGTGCGGCAGGCCGTGCAACTCCTGCTGGAAACTGCATGAATGCCCCTGCCCGCCTCCATCCTCTGTCCTCTGAGAAGTGACTGCCGAACTATGAACATCATCGCCCCGTCCTTTGCCATCCTTGATCAGCTTGACCAGCAGAGCCTCGCTGTCCGCATTGAGTACTGCGGCCGCATCTGCTACAAGAGCGAAGACCGCATCACGCAGGAGTCCGCCCTGCCCTTTGTCGCCAAGATGGCCGAGCACGGCCACAACTCGGTGCTGGAGATGGGCGTGGTCACGCTGGAGCTTTGCGCGGACGACAGCGCGGCGGCTGATCTCTTCCTGCGCCAGCCCAAGTACCTGCACATCAGCCGCGACGGCAGCCGCCTGCTGATCACCGCCAGCATCCGCGCCTGGCGCGAGCTGCTGGTCAGCCAGCCGGACTGCGCCGTCGTCAGGGCAGCCTGCGCCCTGCTCCATGAGCGGCATCCGTATTTCTTCAGCGCTGTCCTGCCGCACGGCGGGCTTGCCCCTGCGCCGTCCATCACCGTGCGCAAGATGCCGCTGGACGAGGTGGAGCGGCTGCCGCCTGACAAGCTGCTCAAGCACCGGCATGTTGCGGTGCGGTTCGTTGTCAACCGGGCGGTGACGCATGAGCTGGTCCGGCACCGCGCATGCAGCTTCCTACAGGAGTCGCAGCGGTACTGCCGCTACAGCGCGGACAAGTTCGGCAGCGAGGTGACGTTCATCAGGCCGATGTTCTGGGAGGAGGACAGCGAGGAATACGCGCTCTGGCGGCAGGCCATGGAGGAGACGGAGCGGCTCTATCTGCGCCTGCTGGAGACCTCCACCGCGCAGGCGGCCCGCACTGTGCTGCCCAATTCCTGCAAGACCGAGATCATTGTCTATGCCAACCTGGAGCAGTGGCGGCACATCTTCAGGCTGCGCTGCTCCAAGGTGGCGGAGCCGTCCATGCGCGAGGTGATGGTTCCCTTGCGGGAGGAGTTTGCGCGGCGGTTCGCGGCGTTGTCCGCCTGAGTCTATGGCCAGACCATGCCGCTGCCGCCCAGCTCCAAGGGGCTGCGCGGCGCAATCACAGCCGGCTCGACAGCGAAGAACTCCTGCGGTTTGCTGTTCGCCGGGCCGTTGGAGACAAAGAACATCCCATTCCCATAGGGGTTGACCGGCGGCGCGACGATGCTGCCGGACAGCTCCAGCCAGCCACGCGAGCTTTCGATATGCAGATGCGGCTTCCAGCCTCCGGTGCCGCCGATCTCCGCAATCCGCTCGCCTGCCCGCACCGCGCCAATGGCCCAGATGTTCTTCAGATGGGCGAGAAAGAGCCGCTCCGTGCCGGCGAGGTTCCGCCATTCCAAGGAATGCCCCCAGGCGTTGGTGTTGCGGTGGACTATGCGTACCGTGCCGTCTTCCGGGGCGAACAGAGGCATGCCCTCGTCATCGTGGCTGTGCGCACCGATGTTGATGTCCACCACCTGCTCTGGGCGGCAGCCGTAATAGCTGGGATGGGTGCCGAACTGAGGATGCCGCATGTAGGTCGCGGCCTGGTAGACCAAGCCCTTGGCCAGCACATGGCCTTGAGTGGCCTGCGCGGAGGAGCAAGGCCATGCTGTCAGCAGGACAACTGCAAGAGGCAAACGGAACATCTAACTGATCTCAGCGGTCATTGAACGGTGTGTCATGTACTGTCGCATGAAAGAGACGCGCTGTCAAGCTTGCTCCGGGAAGAGGCTGCGCAGACCTGCCGTGCTGGCCGCGCAGATGCCGCGCTCGGTGATCAGGCCGGTGACTAAGCGGGCCGGAGTCACATCAAAGGCTGGATTGGCTGCCTGCGTCTGCTCCGGGGCGATGCGCACCCGCCGCACCTGGCCGTCTTCAGCCAGGCCGGAGAC
>NZ_JBLWEP010000118.1:0-1769 GCF_048287355.1 Candidatus Electronema sp. TJ | reverse complement strand
TTTGTCCGCACGTCCTCCTCGCAGATGGCCGCCGCCTCGCTGCGGGCTGCGTCAATGCGCACATCAGGCAGCAGCTTGACCAGCGAGGTCCGCATCCGCTCGACCGCCCAGCGCAGATTCACGGCTGTGGGCCGCGCCCGCAGCAGCCGTGCGCAGATTGCGTCCAGCCCGGCATCAGAGCTGTCCTCCAGCAGACCAAGGAACACGCCCCAAGCCGCCGCCGCGCCGATCAGTGGTGCGCCGCGCACCAGCATGGCCCGGATGGCATGGGCCGCGTCCTCTGCTGTGCGCAGGCGGACGGTTGCAAACTGATGCGGCAGCTTGGTCTGGTCAATAATGCCGACGCTGCGCTGGTCGGGTTCCAGCCAGATGGTGCGCCAAGGTTGTCCGTTGATGTTCATAGGTTAAAGAAAGGATGTCAAATCAATCTGTTGTTTTTTTCGTCCGCTTCTCAACATGCAAGCCTGCATGCGCATAGTCAACCATATTTCCCTTCGCTTCGCTTGTGCTTTTCAGCCTCCTCCTTGAGTCTGCTGCCCCAGCTTCGTATCTTGCTGAAAGAGCAAAAAACTAAGGTGGCAAGCACGGTTAGAAAAAAAAGCCTGCTGAGGAGAAAAAAGAAGAAAAAACCTCTTGCTTTTCTTCTCGTTTAAGAATAATATTCTTCTTTTTAAGAAAGAATATCGCTTTCCCTCAGCAAGTTTTTGCTGACGCAAGATGCGTCACGGCATCTCGCCGCTGACCCTTTTATAACTAAAAGTTATAGGGGAAAAATCCCCGCAAGGAGCATTGATCATGAACAAGGTATTGGCGCTGTTTGCAGCTGCTCTGTTCGTTGTTGCAGCAAGCAATGTTGTTTTCGCTACTGATCCCGCCCCCACTGGCGCAACCGGCGCAACTGGTGTTACCGGCGCAACTGGTGTTACCGGCGCAACCGGCAAGTAATTCCGTATTTATCTCTCTGAGAGCAAAGCGGTTGTTCCTCCTGCGAGGAACAGCCGCTTTTGTTTTTCTGTTTCCTGCTGTTCTTCCTTCTGTCCGCAGCACACAATCTTTTTCCGTTTCTTGACCTATGTCAAGGAAAGGCGTATGCTCTTCAGGTATAGTATTTCTCACAGGCGGCGGCATTTCTTCCGCCGCGATTCATAACAACGAATATAATGGAGCTTTTTTCATGAAGAAAACTATTCTGCTCGCTTCTGCCGCCGCTTTTCTGACCCTTGTCGGCGGCCACAACGCCTTTGCTGCCGACAAAGCCGCTGCTCCTGCCGCCGCAGAGAGCAAGGCGGAGGCCGCCAAACCTGCCGAGCCGTCGCTCTACGAGCAGCTGGGCGGCGAGAAGGCTGTTGATGCCGCTGTTGATCTGTTCTACAAAAAAGTGCTGGCCGACGACCGGGTCAACGGCTTTTTCAAAGGCGTGGACATGAACCGCCAGCGCGGAATGCAGAAGGGCTTCCTCACCTTCGCCTTTGGCGGGCCGAACAATTATGCTGGCCGCGACCTGCGCGCCGCCCATGCCCATCTGGTGCAGCGCGGGCTGAACGACACGCATTTTGATGTCATCCTTGAGCACCTTGGCGCGGCACTGAAAGAGCTGGGCGTGAAGCCTGAACTGATTCAGAAGGCCGCTGATGTCGCCAACAGCGTGCGGAAGGATGTGCTGAACAAGTAAACCCTTTCCCCTCGCCGCAGCATCAGGCTGGCCGCACGGCCAGCTTGGTGCTTTGCGTGTCATTTTATTCCCACCTTAGTAGACCTCTTGCATAAGT
>NZ_JBLWEP010000117.1:0-7498 GCF_048287355.1 Candidatus Electronema sp. TJ | reverse complement strand
GCAGACAGATGGCGCAGGCAATCTGATCCGGGCTTTCCAGTCTGATGCGCATTTCTTTCTTCGCGTCTCTTCACCTGCGCGGCCTGCATCAGTCCGGGCAGCGCAGACCGCGACTGCCTGCTGTATTTTTTTATCCAGCCGCCTGCTGCAAGGCCACTGCCACTGCCACCGAAGCCCCAACCATTGGATTGTTGCCCATGCCGATGAAGCCCATCATTTCGACATGCGCGGGCACGGAGGACGAGCCGGCAAACTGCGCGTCGCTGTGCATCCGGCCCATGGTGTCGGTCATGCCGTAAGAAGCCGGGCCAGCAGCCATGTTGTCGGGGTGCAGTGTCCGGCCTGTGCCGCCGCCGGAAGCCACCGAGAAATACTTCCGTCCCTGCTCAAGGCACTCCTTTTTATATGTGCCTGCCACCGGATGCTGGAAGCGGGTCGGATTGGTCGAGTTGCCGGTGATTGAGACATCCACCAGCTCCAGATGGTTGATGGCCACGCCCTCGCGCACGTCGTCGGCCCCGTAGCAGCGCACCTTGGCCCGCTCGCCGCTGGAGAACGCCTTTTCCTCGACGATGTTGAGCGCACCGCTGGCATAATCATACTGCGTCTTCACATAGGTGAAGCCGTTGATGCGCGAGATAATGTAGGCCGCGTCTTTGCCGAGGCCGTTGAGGATGACCCGCAGCGGCTCAGTGCGCACCCGGTTGGCGGATTTGGCAATGCCGATCGCCCCTTCAGCAGCGGCAAAGGACTCATGCCCGGCGAGAAAGGCGAAGCATTTGGTCTCCTCGTTGAGCAGCCGGGCGGCCAAGTTGCCGTGGCCTATGCCCACCTTGCGGTTTTCCGCCACCGAGCCGGGAATGCAGAAGGCCTGCAAGCCGATGCCCAGTGTTGAGGCGATTTCGACCGCCTTCTTCTGCTCTTTTTTCAAGGCGACAGCCGCCCCGGCAATGTACGCCCAGCAGGCGTTCTCAAAGCAGATCGGCTGCACGCCTTTGACGATGGCATAGACATCCACGCCCGCATCCAAACTGAACTGCTTGGCTTCGGCCAAATCCTTGATCCCGTGCTCGGCCAGCACCGCGTTGATCTTGTTGATGCGCCGCTCGTATCCTTCAAAAAGTGCCATGATCGTTACTCCTTCCGGGGATCAACTGTTTTGACGGCCTCGGCGAACCGCCCGTAGGTGCCGGTGGCCTTGACCATCGCCTCTGCCGGATCAACGCCCTTCTTGATCGCGTCCAGCATCGGCCCGATTCTGAGGAATTTGTAGCCGATGATCTCGTCGTTGGCATCCAAGCCTAGCTCCATGATGTAGCCCTCGGCCAGCTCCAAGTAGCGCGGCCCTTTCAGACGGGTGCCGTAGGTGGTGCCGGTGACGGTACGCAGCCCCTTGCCCAAATCCTCCAACCCTGCGCCGATAGGCAGACCGCCTTCCGAGAAGGCGGATTGCGTGCGGCCATAGCTGATCTGCTTGAAGAACTCGCGCATGGCCACGTTGATCGCGTCGCAGACCAAGTCGGTGTTGAGGGCCTCCAAAATGGTCTTGCCCGGCAGAATTTCCGCCGCCATTGCCGCCGAATGAGTCATGCCGGTGCAGCCGACGGTTTCAACCAAAGCTTCTTCAATAATGCCGCCCTTGACATTCAAGGTCAGCTTGCAGGCCCCCTGATGCGGGGCGCACCAGCCAACAGCATGGCTCAGGCCGTTGATTTCGCTGATCTGCCGCACCTGATTCCATTGCCCTTCCTGCGGGATGGGCGAAGGGCCGTGGTCCGGCCCTTTAGTGATGCAGCACATTTCTTTGACTTCGTGGGAATATTCCATACGCTTCTCCTCAATGAAAAATAAAAATGGCAAGCTCCGCTCATGATACCAGCCGTCGCCCAACAATGCCACTGCATTCAAGAAGTTCCCATTTTTTCCCTTTCCCGCTGGCCGCCGCTGCGGGCGGCGGTTGACTTTTTCCGCTGGCGCAGCTAAGGTGTCTCATTTATAGGCGGTCGCAAGGAAGACCGCCCTGCATGAGACTGGCGCAAGGAGAAAAAGCATGGCGAAACATGGCGAGAAATTGTCCGCATTGGAAATTCTGCGCACCGGCCCAGTGATGCCGGTGGTGGTGCTGGGCAATGCCGAGCAGGCTGTGCCTCTGGCGAAAGCCTTGCTGAAAGGCGGCATCAGGGTGATTGAAATCACGCTGCGCAGCGGGTCCGCGCTGGACGGCATCCGCCGCATCTGCGCGGAAGTTCCGGAAATGATCGTCGGGGCAGGCACAGTGCTGAGCCGGGACGATCTGCGTTTGGTGGCGCAGGCGGGCGGCCACTTCGCCATCAGCCCTGGCCTGACTCCGTCTCTCTTTGCCGCCGCCCACGAAGGACCGATTCCTCTGATTCCCGGCGTTGCCACGCCTTCCGAGCTGATGTTAGCTCAAGAACGCGGCTTCACCGAGCTGAAGTTTTTTCCGGCTGAGGCGGCGGGCGGGCTGAGAATGCTTAAGTCCCTGCACGGGCCTTTTCCGAAAATCACCTTCTGTCCAACCGGCGGCATTTCCGAGCAGAACTACAAAGACTATCTCGCGCTGCCCAACGTGGCCTGCGTGGGCGGCTCTTGGCTTGCGCCGCCGGAGCTGCTTGAGCAAGGCGACTGGAAGGGCATCACCCGCTTGGCAGTACAGCTTCAGAGCTGAAAGACGCAGCTTTTTTTTGACTGCCAGCTTAATCAGCAGCTGCCGTTCTTGAGGCGACCAGGATTTTAGCCCGCCCGCCCGTCTTTTTTTTGATTTGACAAAAGACGAAATAAGAATATTATATCCCCCCGTATGCAGTTAGCGGTCAGGTGCCTCTTGGTCTGCGGAAGCTGACCAGTGCCAAGCGGGCGTGTTCGGCGATGGAATTAACCAGATTGTTTTTTTATATATAAATGGGTGTAAGCAAAAAACAAGGAGGCCGTTATGGCTGAAGAGCAGATGGTGAGTGGGAAAAAGCAGGACGAGGTGGTTGCCGCCAAGCGGGTCTTCTTCCAGCGGGCTGCGGCTGCGCTGGGTGTCGTGGCTGCTGCCGGCCTGACCGGAGCGGCGGTTGTGAAATCCGCCCAAAAAGCCGAGGGGACGAACGTCCGCGCCCGCGCCGCCGAAGAGGATTTGCGGCAGCAGCAGACTATGACCGGCAAAGAGTTGCTCATCATGAGCCAAGAAGAGAAGCAGCAGATGCTGGACCGTCTTCTGAGCAACCATCATCAGACAGTGTCTTGAGGATTTCCTATTCCATAACGGAGGCGATGCGCGATGTCAGAGGACAAAAGAGGGCTGGTTGATGAACAGGACGACGGGAAGAAAGAATCCCGCCGCGATTTCCTGAAGAAGCTGGGTGTTGCCGCCGCTGCGACAGCAGCAGCCCCGGCAGCTGCGGCCAAGGCCGCGAGCATAGCCGAGCATTTGCAAGGGCACTTTGAGCTGATGAGTGACGAGCAAAAGCAAGAGGCCATCGCCCGCTTGGAAAAACGCTACAGCGAGCAGTTTGGCAAGCAGGTCACAGTGGCTAACACGCCTGCCCCAGAGGGTGTGCTTTTTGGTTATGCGCTCAATATCTCCAAATGCATCGGCTGCCGCCGCTGTGTTGAAGCCTGCGTTCGGGAAAACAATCAGTCCCGTGACCCCAAAATTCAGTGGATTCGGGTCTTGCGGATGGAGCGAGGCACGGAAACGTTTGAACTGGAAAATTTGGACAAGGGTTTTCCCAGCAGCAGTCCCTTGGGAGACTACGGCATCCAGTCCGGCGGCCATGCCAAGAAGCCTGTCGGCATTTCCGGTGATGCCGAGCATTACTACAACCCAGAGCAAGTGCCGGAAGACAATGCCTTTTATTTTCCGGTACAGTGCCAGCAATGCGAAAAACCGGCTTGCGTCAGAGCCTGTCCGGTGCGGGCGACATACCGGGATCCCAACGGCATCGTTGTGATTGATTACAACTGGTGCATTGGCTGCCGGATGTGCCAATTGGCCTGTCCGTACTGGGCGCGACGTTTCAACTGGGGCGAGCCGGTGCTGCCGAACGAGGACATGAATCCCAAGACTCATTATCTGGGCAACCGTCCGCGAATGCGCGGTGTCATGGAAAAATGCACCTTTTGTTTGCAGCGGGTGAGAGATGGACGCTATCCGGCCTGTGTGGAAGCCTGTCCTGTAGGTGCAAGAAAGTTTGGCAACCTGCTTGATCCTGAAAGCGAAGTGAGGAAGGTTTTGGCAACCAAGAAGGTGTTCCGGTTCAAGGAAGAGTTCAGCACCTATCCAAAATTTTTCTATTACATGGATTAGAGAGGTATTGATGATGACCATGAAACAGCAAATAGCTTCCGCTTCGCAGAAGCCCATAGCGTTCACCCGCGACTTCTGTATGTATGCCGTCAAAGGAGGAAAACTCTATTACGGCTGGCTGCTCTTCCTTTCCTTTTTTGCTATTGTCGGCCTTGTCACCACCTACATGCAGATGACAACTGGCCTTATCGTCACCGGAGCCTCAGACCAAATTGTTTGGGAGCTGTTCGTCTCCAATTTTATTCACTGCCCATCCATAGCGTCGGCGGCAGTGCTGGTAGTGACCCCTGCTTATATCTATAAGCGTAAAGATATGAAGCAGCTGGCCGTCATCGGCGAGGCCATCGCCATGGTCTTCGTGATTATCGGCATCAACTTCATCCTTTACCACATGGGTCGGCCAGATCGGTCGTGGCACGCGGTTCCTGGGATAGGCATTTTCAACTTTCCCAGTTCGGTGCTCACCTATGACATCATCGTTTTGAACGTTTACCTCGTTCTTAACGCTGTGGCGGTCTTCTATTATCTGTACAAACACTATGTTGATCAGCCGATGAACACCAAGTTCTATACTCCGCTGATCTACTTTGCCGTGGCATGGGGACCGTTTATTCATATCATCACCGCCTTCATCCTCAGCAGCAATGCGCAGCTCGCTGTATGGCATACCGCTCTCATGCCCTTTTCCTTTTTAGCCATGGCAGCTTCAGCTGGGCCAGCCTTGGTGATCATAATATTTTTGGTGATCCGCAAGTTCACCAAACTGGAAATTGCAGACTCCGTAATTGACTTCTTTTCCCAAGTCATTATCTGGGGTTTGGGCACCCTCATCCTGATGTTTGCGGTAGAGTTTTTCACGGAACTCTATCCAGCCACACATCATGCTGCGCCCTTAGAGTATGCGATTGAGGGCCACCACGGTATGGCTCCCTATGTTCCGTGGTTTTGGGCAGTCATGACCGTGTTTGTGCTGCAATTCCTCCTGCTCCTCAGCAGCAAGGTACGGAAGAACTACAACTTCCTGCTGCCGCTGATCTGCCTGTCAGTCTTCCTGAGCGTCCTGATAGAAAAACCCTCTATCTTGATCTTTCCGGCCTTCAGCCCGACCCCCTTGGGTGAGTATGCCGTATATCATCCGACCTGGATTGAAATCTTCAACGTCCTGTTCGTCTGGGCTACCGGCTTTATCATGCTGACCATGGTGCTCAAGGGCACTGTTGGCGTGTTGACCGGAGAGGTGCGTGACACCAAAACCGTGGAAGCAAGTGGAGGTGCGAAATGAGTTACGTAAAAGCAGCAGCGTACTACGGCCTTTTTGTTGTGTTGACGCTTCACACGGCTGTGGCGGAAGAAGGCAACAAACCTGAAGCGGCATCAGCGCAACAGCAACAAGCCCAGCCCAGCACGGCATCAGCAGAGTGCTACGAAAGCATCCAGGGAACCACCAATCTCGCAAAGGTGGAGAATGCAAACCCCAAGTTCGGTTATCCCAATGTAAAGTGCTCACCGACCACCGGAGCAGTCCTTTGGTACGGCGATCCCTACACGGACACTGTGCCTATGGGAGAAATGCCGAAGTTCGGCGATGAGACCGACGGTGACTTTGCCCAGGCAGTCATCCGGCCCCGCATGAAGCACTTCAAAACAACCATGCAGTGCAGCGGCTGTCATCCTAGCGCAGACCAAGCCTCCGCTCCGCCCAATGAGCCGCGCCAGCTCCAGATGCATCAGGACATCGTCAGCGATGCCACTAAGTTGCAGCATGGCCGGGGCGCAATCTGGTGTTTGGACTGCCATAACGCCGCCAACCGCGACACCCTTGTTGATCGCCGTAAAAAAGAGGTCAGCTTTGATGAATCTCACAAGCTCTGCGGCAGCTGCCATGGCGACACCTACAGCAAATGGCGGATGGGCCTCCACGGCAAGCGCACGGGCGAGTGGAAAGTGGGCGGGAAAAAACGATGGTGGACCTGCACCGAATGCCACAATCCACATACGGTTCAAGAGCATCGCTTTAATCCGGTTAAACCTGAACCGCCGCCAGATATGCCCCGTGGCATGAGCAAGAGCGAAACCAGCAGCAAGCACGAATAATAAGCTCGGCATGAAAGTAAGGAGCTTGGGTTTGGTTTGCAGGAGTGTATTGTCTTTTACTCTTGGACTTGCAGCCTGTGCGCCTGCCTTGGCAACGCAGCAGCAAGCTGCCGCTCCCGCAGCCATGCCGACTTCTGAGGTTTCCCGCTTCAGCCATGACTTTCATGTCAACAAGGTGGGCTTCGGCTGCGTTGACTGCCACAACAGTCTGTTTCAGCAGGCTGGCAGCTCGGCTAACGCGGCGGACGATTTCGCTATGTCCGCCTTTGAGCAGGACAAATACTGCGGTGTCTGCCATGATGGCAGCACCGCCTTTGCTGCCACCGATCAAGGCAGCTGCGCCCGTTGCCACGGCAGTGGTGTAACACTGCCCAAGACTGTTGTTTTTGAGCAGCCGGTCAAAGCGGTCGTATTTGATCATAGCAAACATGCGGAGGAGCTGCGTCTGCCGTGCAGCAGCTGCCATGACAAGCTCTTCAAAATGAAACAGGGCGAAAGCGAGAAGCAGCCAGATTTCACGATGGAGGCGATGCTTCATGGCAAACACTGCGGTGCCTGCCATGACGGCGTGTCGGCTTTCTCGCTCAAAACCCGCTGCGCCTTCTGCCACATCGGCAAGCAAGGCTACAACCGTCTGCTCGGCAAGGAGCAGATTGGTCACTGATTTTCAAGCTGCGCTCCACGCTGCCCTTGTTTCCCACAAATCTATTGATCGAGTGTTTTCCGAGTATCTGCCGTTCTGGAAACAGCATTGATTGTATATCCAGATCACCTTGTCGTGAACCTATCTCAAAAAAACAGCGTAAAATAGGTAGTCCTCAAGGTGTAGTGGCTAAATTTGGAGCTATATTTTCATTATAATGATGAATAAATTCCAAATTGCCCCGATATAATTTTTCATATTTTTTAAAAAATGAAAGCGTTTTTCTCCCCAGACGTGAAACGCGCTGCCGTAAAGTAAGATTGAACCGTTCGATATGACTTGTCTTTGAGCTGTCCTTTCCGACGAAAGAAAGCATTCCTCCCTGCATGATTCTGGAAGTGAATTCCAAAGGCCCAGTGCGCCTTTTTTATCCCTTCTTCCTGCATATG
>NZ_JBLWEP010000116.1:0-7534 GCF_048287355.1 Candidatus Electronema sp. TJ | reverse complement strand
TACAGCCGGAGCGTCATAAACATGACCCTGAGCTGTCATTCAGGCCGCAGGGAGGAAGCTCCTCAGGATCATGGGGTTCCCGCCGCGCCCGAAAGGACAGGAGGCAGGCGGCGGAATCATGCTCTTCTGCTCCAGCTATAACAGGCTCTTGCCCCAAGGAAAGCCTCTCCCGCCTCTTTTTGCTTTTGCAGAAAAACAGGCAAGATGCTATAGTCAACCGGGCTGCGTCGGCGCAGAAAGTCCGCCGCTGCAAGCCTTTGATTCAGAACTGTCTTGCCCGTGCAGCTTACCATAGATGGGCCTGACAGTTCAAGACGCAAAGCCCGGAATCATTTGAACCAGCACCAACGACCGAAAATCGCTCATGAAAACCCAGAACTCCGCCGCCCTTTTCGCCAAAGCCTGCCAAGTCATCCCCGGCGGCGTGAACTCGCCCGTGCGGGCCTGCAAATCTGTGGGCTGCGACCCGCTTTTTGTCGCCAAGGCGCAGGGCTGCACGATCACCGACGCGGACGGCAATGAATTCATTGATTTTGTCGGCTCTTGGGGGCCGATGATTCTGGGTCACGGCCATCCCGAAGTGGTCAAGGCGATTCATGAGGCCGTGCCCGGCGGCACCAGCTTCGGCGCGCCCACCGCGCTGGAGGTCGAGCTGGCCGAATTGGTCTGTGATTCCGTGCCGTCCATCGAAAAAGTGCGATTTGTCAGCTCCGGCACTGAGGCCACGATGAGCGCGGTGCGGCTGGCGCGGGGCTACACCGGGCGCAAGGTGATTGTCAAATTTGACGGCTGTTATCACGGCCATGCGGATTCCTTTTTGGTCAAAGCGGGTTCTGGGGTGATCACCCTCGGCATTCCCGGCAGCCCCGGCGTGCCGGAGGATATCGTCAAAAACACCCTGTCTATTCCGTACAATAATATAGAAATACTGGAAAAGACGTTGCGTGATGTCACGTTGGACATTGCCTGCGTGATCATCGAGCCGGTGGCAGGCAACATGGGTGTGATTGTGCCGGAAATGGCCTTCCTGCGCAAGCTGCGCGAACTTACTGCCGAGCTGGGCATTGTCCTGATTTTCGATGAAGTCATCACCGGCTTCCGGCTGGCACTCGGCGGGGCGCAGGAGCGTTTTGGCATTTTGCCCGACCTGACCTGTCTCGGCAAGATCATCGGCGGCGGCCTGCCGGTTGGTGCCTATGGCGGCAAGAAGGAAATCATGGACTTAGTCGCGCCGGACGGGCCGGTGTATCAGGCAGGCACTCTCTCCGGCAACCCGCTGGCGATGGCCGCCGGGCTGGCAATGCTCAAGGTGGTGCGGCGACCGGGTTTTTATGAGGAGCTGGAGGAGAAGAGCACGTGGTTTGCGGAAAAATTGGCGGCAATTGGCGCGGCGACCCCGGTACCGACCGTGCTCAACCGCATCGGCTCGATGATGACTTGCTTCTTCACCGAAGTGCCTGTGACGGACTTCAATTCGGCGATGAAGGCGGATGCCAAACGATATGCCCAGCATTTCCGCAACATGCTGGCAAGCGGCATCTGGTTAGCACCATCGCAGTTTGAAGCGGCCTTCATTTCTGCCGCCCATGACCGGGCGCATTTGCAGAAGGCTCTGGACGCAACCGCCGCCTCGCTGGCAAATTTGGCGAAGGCATAGAAAAGACTTGCGTTTGTCGCGCTGCCGTGCTATCAAGTTGACTTGCCCCTTGAACCAGAAGCCGAAGAAAGAAGACAAGGGCATTCTTTTTGATCTGGCCATCTACAGCCAGAGCGGCATGACCTTCGCTCTTTCTGTGCTGATCGGCTTTGGTTTCGGCTGGTATTTGGACAACAAGGTGTTTGCGGGCCGCACCGCGCCGTGGCTGAGTTTCATCTTTCTTGGTTTCGGCATCGCGGCGGGTTTCAAGCATCTCTGGGAGTTAAGCAGGAAAATCGCCAAAGATGACAACTGAGGCGGAGCAGAAGCAGGAGGATGATTACATCCTCTTGCGCCGGATTGAGCAATGCAGCTTGCTTTTCATTCTGCTGCTTGCCTTGGGCGGCGGATATTGGTTCAGCAGCCAGTTCGCCGTTTCAGCCTTGCTCGGCGGGACAGTGTCGCTCGGCAGCTTTCTTCTGCTGAAACGGACGATGATGCAGTTAGTCAGCCGGATTGGCACGCAGAACCCTGCGGCGGGCTTTGCCTTTAAATTTTATCTGCGCCTGCTCATGCTGGCTCTTCTGCTGGCTGCTTTGGGCATGAGCGTGCATCTGCATCTGCCAGGTTTGCTTGCAGGATTGTCCACGGTGATGGTCAGCGTGATCGGCGTTGTCCTCATCAGGGGTTTGATGGATTTTTATCACGCGAAAGGAGCATAGGTCATGGAGCATCCAATACTTTTCATCTCGGTGATTCTCAACTGGATCGGACTGCCGGTGCCGCACGGACCGATCGGAGCAACCTTTCTGGAGAAGCTGACCGCTCCGTATCTGACCTACAGCTGGATGCTGATGGCCTTCCTCTTTGTCGTGCCCAAGCTGACCTTGGGCAAGCTGGAGCTGGTGCCAGGTACTGGCCAAAATTTCTGGGAAGCGCTGATCGGCGGGCTGATGGATTTCTTTGCCGAGCACATGGGCCGAGAGAAGGCGCGGGTGCTTTTCCCGGTGCTGGCAACCTTCTTCATCTACATCGTGCTGGCCAACATGATCGGCCTGCTGCCCGGCTTCATGTCGCCGACCTCCAGCCTCAACATCACCTTGGCCATGACCATCATTGTCTGGCTCTTCCATCATTATCTCGGCTTCCGTCAGCACGGCTGGCACTATTACAAGCATTTCATGGGGCCGATCCTCCTTATTGCCCCGCTGATGATGATGCTGGAGCTGATCGCCAACTTCGCCCGCCTGATCTCGCTCTCCATGCGTCTCTTCGGCAACATCATGGCAAAGGAGGTGCTGCTGGGAGTGCTGTTCACGCTTGCCGGGGCCTATTTCGCGCCGCTGCCCATCCTCTGCCTCGGCGTGCTTGTGTCAATCATTCAGGGCGTGGTCTTTGTGCTGCTGTCGGTAATCTACTGCGTCGGTGCGATGGAGCACGCCCATTGAGCAAATTTCCGTTCGCGGAGAAGAAGGCCAATCTTTCAACAACTTATTCTGGAGAAATCTGAAATGGACAAAATGCACCTTGCGCTGGTTTGCTTTTCAGCCGCGATGTCAATCGGCGTGACCGGCTTTGCCGCCTGCTTCGGCATGGGACGCGGTGTGGAGAGCGCGTGCAACGGCATCGCCCGCAACCCGGAGGCCAAAGGGCCGATCACCACGGCAATGATCCTTGGCTTGGCCCTGATCGAGTCCATCGCCATCTACGGTCTGGTCATCGCCTTCATCCTGCTCTTCGCCAACCCGTACAAGGCTGCGCTGATCGGCGGCTGATGCCCAAGCGGCGCAAGAGCGCAAAAAAGGCTGCGGCTCTGGCTGCGGCCTTTTTTTATGTGCGCATCACCATTTTTGCGGCAAGTCATACCGCACATGCGGCGAAGCAGGGCTGACATGCCCCAGATGCAGCCTCCTTTGCCTCATGTGAGACATGCGCAGTCTACCCTGCGGCACAGGGCGCATTTCACCGCGCCAGACAGCGCAGCCGCAGGATTCTTAAATCCTCATAGCTGACCCGCCCGTCCAGCTTTTCGAACACCGGCTTGAGATATTCCGCGCCCAATTCCTCAAACGCGGCCAAAGCTGCCTGCTGCTCTGCGGGCGCGGCTGTCAACGGCAGCAAATCTTCCCTTTGCCGCAGCGGATTGCCCGCCAAGGCGTATTTTGTCACGTAATCAAGGATCGTTCCGGCCTTTATCTGATGCCGTTCCATCAGGCTTTCGAGTGAACCCCCGTTGTTGTAGGCCTCGCCGATCAATGTGGTGCGGCTTCCCAAGCCTGACTCTGCCTTCTTGGCGGCTTTTCTCCTTTCCGGCTCGCGGATTTTTTCAGCGAGGGCGTTTTCTTGACAATACGGGATGATAATACCTAAAAACGCGCCGCCAAATTTTTCCAACTTGACCTGCCCGACACCGGAAATTCCCAGCAGCGACTGGCGCGACTGCGGATAATACGCCGCCATTTCAATCAGCGTGCGGTCAGAGAAGATGACGTAAGGCGGTACGCCGTCGGCATCGGCGAGTTCCTTGCGTTTGGCCCGTAGCAAGGCGAAAAGGGTTTGGTCGTGTTCGATTTCCTGCCTTTTGCCAGAGTCTGAGCGTGCCGAAGGCTCTGCCTCGTGCAGCTGGCCAAAGAATTTGGCGCGGTTTTTGAGCGCGGCGCGGGCGGTTTCGGTCAGGCTCAGAGCGCGGTGTTCAGCGTCTTGATTGAGAAAACCCAGCTGCGCCAATTGCCGGGCCAAGAACAGCCATTGCTTCTGGCTCAATTCCTTGCCGATGCCGTAGGTCGAAAGCTGCTCATGCCCGAAGCGCAGCACCTTCTCATTTTTTGAGCCGAGCAGAACATCAGCGACATGCGCCGCGCCGAAACGCTCGCCGACACGGAAGACGCAGGAGAGGAACTTCTGCGCCGGAATGGTTATGTCTTCTAAAACCGGGGCTTCGGCATTGCAGTTGTCGCAATTGCCGCAGTTCTCAGAAGAAAACTGCTCACCGAAATAGGCCAGCAGCGGCTTGCGGCGGCAATTGCGCCGGTCTTCGGCATAGCGGACAATCGCATCCAGCTGCTGGACAGCGGCCTTGCGTTCGTCGCCTTCCTTCTGATTGATGAAATACTTCAGTTTGGCCGCGTCGCCGTAGCTGTAGAGCAGCAGGCAGTGCGCAGGCAGGCCGTCCCGACCGGAGCGGCCAATTTCCTGATAATAACCTTCAATGCTTTTAGGCAGATCGTAGTGGACAACGAAACGCACGTTCGGCTTGTTGATGCCCATGCCAAAGGCGATGGTCGCCACCATGATCTGCACATTGTCGCGGATGAAATCCTCCTGATTGCGGCTGCGGACAGTGTCGTCCAGCCCGGCGTGATAAGGCCGAACCGAGCAGCCGAGCTGGGCGAGATATGCGTTCAATTCATCCACTTGGCGGCGCGAGAAGCAGTAGACAATGCCGGACTGCTCCTTGAAGCGTTCGAGAAAGCGTGCAAGCTGGCTCTCACCGTCCCGCTTGGGCGCGACTTCGATGAAGAGATTCTCGCGGTTGAAACTGGCGACAAACTCGTTTGCTGCGGTGAGACCCAGACTGCTGCTGATGTCGGCGCGGACGCGCGGGGTGGCGGTCGCTGTCAGCGCGAGGCAGACCGCTTCCGGCCAGCGGCGGCGCACGTCAGCCAGCTGGCGGTATTCAGGCCGGAAGTCATGTCCCCACTCGGAGATGCAATGCGCTTCATCAATAGTCAGACAATCCACCTGCACTTCGGCAAGCAGACTGAGAATGCGCGGGGAAAGCAGGGTTTCGGGCGCGACATAAAGCAGCTTTGCCTGTCCGTTGCGGATGCTGGCCATGTTTTCGCTGTAGGCTTCGGGCGAAAGGCTGCTGTTGAGGAACAGAGCAGGAACACCTGCGGCCCGCAGCTGCTCAACTTGGTCTTTCATCAGGGCGATAAGCGGCGAAACCACAACCGTCAGGCCGTTGAAAAGCAGGGCCGGGATTTGATAGCAGAGCGATTTGCCTCCGCCAGTCGGCATGATCGCCAAGCTGTCCTGCCGAGCGAGCACGTTTTCAATGACTTCGCGCTGGAGCGGGCGGAAGCTGTCGTAGCCGAAGGCGTTTTTGAGAACAGCTTCAGGGCTTGATTGCATTTCAGCCGGAAAATCAGGCGGGCTTTCTCAATTCCCAACCAGCGAACGTATGAACGGCCCGACCGCAGCCGCGCCTTCGCGGTCAACCAATTTGATGGTGGCTGTGCCGATCACCGCCATGTCGGCCTTGCCTTCCAGCATGCCCACGTCCTCGCGGCTGGCGATGCCGAAGCCGACAGCCAGCGGCAGTTCTGTCGCTTTGCGGCAGCGGGACAGATAATCGGCAAGATTGCTGTCCATTTCGGTGCGCTCGCCGGTCACGCCTTTGCGGGCCACGCAGTAGATGAAGCCGCCGCCTTGGCTGGCGACTTCCCGCATCCGCGCGTCCGTGGAAGTCGGGGTGAAAAACATGACCGCCGCCAGACCGCTTTCTTTGCTCAGGCGCAGATATTCGCCGCCCTCTTCCGGCGGCAGATCGGGAATGATGCATCCCTTCATGCCGCTTTCCGCCGCCTGCCGGATGAACGCCTCCAGCCCGAAGCGGAAAACAATATTGTAATAGGTCATGAAAAGAAAGTTGACCTGCGGGAATTCCCTCGCCATCTCAGCGGCGAAAGCGAGGCAGTCGCGCACCTTGATTCCTGCGGCCAGCGCGTCCTGATTGGCTTTGAGAATCACCGGGCCGTCAGCCATCGGTTCGGAAAAAGGAATCTGCAATTCGATGCAGTCCACGCCGTTTTCCGCCATTTGCCGGATTACTTCGCGGTTGACAGATAAAGAAGGATAGCCGAGCACCAAATGGGTCATCAGCAGCACAGGCTTGTGCGCCAGCCGCTGCCGCAAATCATCCTGCAAGTTCATGGTTTGAATCATCCTGTAAAGAAAAACTCCAGCCGGGCCGGAAGGAATCGCCGCTCATTCTTTGGCCGCATAAATAAAAGGCCGCCGGAACATGCCGCCGTAATGATGCCGAACATCCGCCCGCAGGGCAAGGACATTTTTTCCTGGTTTCATCTTGCCGCTCAGGTCAACGTCCCATTCAAAGCGGTAGTCGTTGTTCCACCAGAGCTTGTCGATCTCGCGATGCGCGATTTCCTCGCCATTCAGATACAGTCGGCATTCATTGAACAAGCCTGGAAAGCGGAGACGCAGCTTGTCCTTCTCCTTGCCCGCAGGAATCTCGGCTTCAGTCCGATACCAGGCAAAACCGGTGTAGCTCTGCCGGTCAGGATTGTGCACGCCCTGCGCCTGCATGTAGAGATCTGTGCGCAGCATTTCCCATTCTGAAGACGGATAGTCTTTGCGCAGATCAAGGGAATAGGTGCCTTTGTTGGCATTCCAGAAGGTCAGATCAAGCGGCGCGGCGGCGAAATTCTCTTTGATGCCAATGTTGTTCGGATCGCGGCGGAAGGCCCATTCCAGCGGCAGCTTCAGCAGCAGCTCGCCTTTGTCGCCATTGATGAACTGATGCAGCTCCCGATATTGCCTGACTTCGCCCGGCCACCAAGCATAACCGTTTTCCTCCACGTTCATGCCTTTGTAGGTGGTGAAAATGCCGTTCATCGCTGTCAGCTTCTCGCGGATGACCAAGGCCTGCTCGCCCAGCTTGACCGCTTTGGCGTAGTCAATCTCCGCAGCTGCGGCTCTGACCATGTCCAAATACAAATTGGTCAAATCGCAGCTCATCCGGGTGAAGGCGATGCGGTCGAGCCAGAGTTTTTCCTTGCTGGAAAGCGCGTTTTTTTTGCGCAAAGGCTCGGCCAGCTTTTCCGCCTCCTGCATTTTCTCGCGCATCAGTTGCAGCAGCTCAGGGCTGTAGATGGC
>NZ_JBLWEP010000115.1:0-7536 GCF_048287355.1 Candidatus Electronema sp. TJ | reverse complement strand
CCTTTTGACATGCGAAAGGTATGCCTTTTGACATGCGAAAGGTATGCCTTTTGACTCTCAAAAGGCATACCTTTTGATTCCCAAAATGGGAGTATTTTGACTCTCAAAATGGGGGTATTTTGATTCTCAAAAAAACGGCATGTATCAACGCATGTCTTGCTGCATCCTGAAAAAGACAGGTGCTCGGAACAACACATATTCAACCCTGCTGCCAAACGCCATGCCGCCCATCCTGCACATAGCCAGCCTGCGCAAATCCTTCGCCGACTTCACGGCGGTGAACAACATCAGCCTTGAGGTGGAGGCCGGGGAGATATTCGGCTTTCTCGGCCCGAACGGAGCAGGCAAGACCACCACCATCAAGATACTGGCCGGACTGCTGCAGCCGGACAGCGGTACAGTGCGCATCAACGGCAACTCTCTGGCCGAAAAGCCGCTGGCCTGCAAGCAGGACACCGGCTATGTCCCTGACCGGCCTTGGCTGTTCGAGAAGCTCACCGGCAGCGAGTATCTGAAGTTCATAGCCAGCCTCTACCGACTGCCGGAAGAGCGGTTCAAGGCTGCGTCACAGCAGTATCTGGAGCTGTTCGATCTGAGCAAGTGGCAGGATCATCTGATAGAAAGCTACTCGCACGGGATGCGGCAGAAGTTGATCATGACCTCGGCCTTCATGCTTGACCAGCCGTTGCTGATCATCGACGAGCCGATGGTCGGACTGGATCCCAAATCCGCCCGCATCGTCAAAGAGCTGCTCAAGCAGAAGGCGGCGGCAGGCACAGCTGTGTTCCTCTCCACCCACTCGCTGGAGATCGCCGAGGAGCTGTGCCGCCGCATCGCCATCATCACCAACGGCACCCTGCGCGTCATCGGCACGATGGAGGAGCTGCGCAGCCAGGCAGGCAAGGATCAGAGCATCAATCTGGAAGAAATCTTCCTTGAGCTGACCGGTGCCTGGGAAATGCGGCAGGTGATCGAGGCGCTGAAGAGCAAGTGAGCCTGATCAGCCGCAGAGCCGCGCTCCGCTTGGGAGCGTGCAGCCTTGCCGCCGCGCTCGCTGGAAGCTGGACCGTTCTGATTGAGCCGAGCATTGTTCTCATCAACCGTTATCAGATTCCGCTTGTCAATCTTCCGCCCGCCTTTCACGGCTTCACCATCGCCCAGCTCACAGACCTGCATCTCGGAGTGCTGGTCTCCGCAGCCTTCATCAGCAAGGTGGTGGAGCGCACCAACGCCCTGCGTCCTGATGCCATCTTCTGCACCGGCGATTATGTCCACGCCAAGAACACCACGGAAGAGATAGACCAAGTCTGGCCGCTCCTCATGCGGCTGCGGGCGCGGCACGGCGTGTTCTCAGTACTGGGCAACCATGATCACTGGGCGGACACGGAACGCTCGCTCTACTGGCTGGAGCGGAGCGGCCAGAACATCCGCCATCAGTGCAAAACGCTGGAGCGGGGCAAAGAGCGGCTCGTTCTTGGCGGCGCAGGCGATCTGTGGGAAGACCGGCTGCTGATTGATCAGGCCTTTGCCGCCTCGGAGGAGAATGACTGCCGGCTGCTTCTCTCGCACAATCCCGACTCCGTGGACACGGCGTTCAAAACACCGCTCGCGCTGACTGTGAGCGGTCACACGCATGGAGGCCAGGTGCGCCTGCCTTTCTATGGCCCTCCTGTGCTGCCGGTGCAGAACAAGCGTTATGCGAGCGGCCTGATTGCCACAGAGAAAAGCAAGCTCTTCATCAGCCGGGGCATAGGCTGGGCCATCTATCCGGTGCGGTGCAACTGCTTCCCGGAAATCGCGCTGCTGGAGCTGGTCAGGCAGCCTGATGCTCGTGCATGACTGCGCCGCAGTTTCAGCGCTTCCGCGCTCTTTTTCTTTACCCGGCACGATAAATACGCTATTCTGCCAGACAGCGCGTCCCGCAGGGGCGTGTTTCGCGCTCCTTTTTCATCAGCAACAGAACAAGCATGAGAACAGCACGCCTTGCGGAGCTGGCCGCGCTGGTCAGTGGAACAGTCGAGGGCAACGGCGACCTTGTTATCACCGCCCTCAACAGCCTCGATCTGGCGCAGCCTGGTCAGCTGACCTTCATCAACAGCGTCAAGCTGGCGGACAAGCTGGCCGCGAGCAAGGCTTCGGCCTGCATAGCCCCGCTTGATTTCACCGCAGACCAGCTGCCTCTGATCAAAGTCAGCAACGTGGACCTGGCCTCGGCCCGCATTCACTGCTGGCTGCTGGAAGAGCCATTCAAGGCGGCTGGCATCCACGAGCGGGCAGTGATCGGCCGGGACTGCGTGATCAGCAGCCAGGTCAGCATCGGCCCGCTGGCTTGCCTGGGCGACCGGGTGACTGTCGGCGAGCGGGTGCGCATCGCCCCGGGCGTGGTCATTGGTGACGATGTGGTGATCGGCGATGACTGCGTTCTTCATGCCAACGCGGTGGTGGCCTATGGCTGCGTCCTTGGCAATCGGGTGACGCTGCATCACGGCGCAGTCATTGGCAGCGACGGCTTCGGCTTCGCCACAGACCCGGCCACAGGCGGGCACATCAGCAAGCCGCAAGTGGGAACTGTGCGCCTTGACGACGACGTGCAGATCGGCGCGAACAGCTGTGTGGACCGGGCCGCCTTTGGCGTGACCTGGGTCAAGCGCGGCGTGCGCATGGACAATCAGGTCATGGTCGGCCACAACTGCGTGATCGGCGAGAATTCCATCCTTGTTGGCCAGGCGGGCATTGCCGGCAGCACGGTGCTGGGCCGCAATGTGGTGCTGGCAGGACAGGCCGCTGTCGCCGGTCATCTGCATCTGGAAGACGGGGTGATGGTGGCGGGCAAAGCAGGCGTGCACAACAATCAGCAAAGGGGCGCGATGGTGGGCGGCATTCCGGCCATAGACATCAAACTCTGGGGGAAAGCCTCAGCCGCTTTCAGCCGTCTGCCGGAGATGCTCAAGGATTTGCGCCAGCTCCGCAAGAAGGTGGAGGAGCTGAGCGGCCAGCAGTGAGGCCGTCAGAATGTGTCGGGCGAAACATTTTGAAAACCTCGAGCGAGGGAATAAGTTTTCCTCGGGCGAGGGAGCAAGTTTCCCTCGGGCGAGCGAACAAGTTTCTCTCGAGCGAGGGAACAAGTTTTCCTCGAGCGAGCGAATAAATTTCCCTCGAGCGAGGGAATAAGTTTTCCTCGCTCGATGTTTTTTGACGCTCTCGAACGAGAGCGTTGAACAGGAACAGACTTCTCAAGATCATTATGACTGAACCGAACGCGGCTGCCGCAGCCGCCTCCTTGGACATCAAAGCGATACTCGACCTACTGCCGCACCGCTACCCCTTCATCATGATTGACCGGGTGCTCGACTATGAGCGCGGCAAAACCATCACCGGCCTCAAGAACGTGTCCATGGGCGAGCCATGCTTTCAGGGGCACTTCCCTGGCGAGCCAGTCATGCCCGGCGTGCTGATGCTGGAAGGCCTGGCTCAGACCGGGGCGGTGCTGGCTTACCTCTCTGCTGACAGCACCAAGGGCAAGCTCTTTTATTTCGCCGGGCTTGAAGGGGTGCGCTTCCGCCGCATGGTGCGTCCGGGCGACCAGATCATCTACAAGCTGGAGATGCTCAAACAGAAAGGAAAAGTGACGAAGATGGCTGGAAAAGCCTATGTTGACAACGAGCTGGCGGTTGAAGCCGAACTGATGGCCGCCTTTGCCTGAGACCCTCTGAGGACTGCGCCATGCCCATTCATCCTGCCGCCGTGATCGACTCCAAGGCGGACCTGCACCCAAGCGTTTCTGTCGGCGCGTATGCCGTGATTGGCCCGGACGTGACCATTGGCGCGGACACCGTGATCGATCCCCATGCGGTCATCTCCGGCCCGGCCCGCATCGGCCAGGGCAACCGTATTGGCTCCTTCTCCTCCATCGGCTCGGCCCCCCAGGACATGCGCTATCAAGGCGAGCCGACAGAGCTGCTCGTCGGCGACGGCAACCATATTCGGGAGTATGTCTCCATCCACAGGGGAACCGCAGGCGGACGCGGCAGGACGGTGATCGGCAGCGGCTGCATGCTGATGTCCTACTGCCATGTGGCGCATGACTGCATCCTCCATGATCATGTGATCATGTCCAATGTGGCGACGCTGGCCGGACATGTTGAGGTCGGCAGCCACGCCAACTTGGGCGGGCTGGTGGCTGTGCATCAGTTCTGCCGCATCGGTGCGCATACCTATATCGGCGGCATGTCCGGGATCTCGCTCGACGTGCCGCCGTATGTGATCCTTGCCGGCACCCGCAACCAGATGCGGATCACCGGCGTGAACAAGATCGGCCTGCGCCGCAGCGGCATGAGCCGCGAAGCCATTGACCGCATCGAGCAGGCCTTCAAGATCATCTTCCGCGCCGCCCCTGACGTGGTGCTGCAAGACGCGCTCACGCAGGCCGAGCAGGAGCTTGCGGATTCGCCGGAAGCCCTGCATCTGGTGGACTTCTTTCGCTCCAGCAAGCGCGGCGTGGTCAAGCGCACGGAAGAGGGGTGATGAGCGCTCCTGTCGGCCTGATCGCGGGAGGAGGCCAGTTCCCGCTGCTTTTCGCCGAGGCTGCTCAGGCGCGTGGCCGCCGCGTAGCCGCGGTCTGCCATCAGCACGAGACCCCGCCTGAGCTGGAGCGCCGCACGGCCGCTGCCTGCTGGGTCAAGCTCGGTCAGCTTGGCAAGATCATCAAGTTCTTCCACGAGCAGGGCGTGACCGAGACCGTGTTCTGCGGCACGATCACCAAGACCCGCATCTTCCGGGATATCCTTCCTGATCTCAAGGGCCTGAGCTTGTGGAACAAGATAGACAGCAAGCTGGATGACGGCATCTTGCGGGCTGTGGCCGGAGCTTTGGAAGAAGAGGGCATCACTGTGCTGCCTTCAACCTGCTATCTGGAGCACCTGCTCTTCCCAAAAGGCATACTCGGCAGGCGCAATCCCACGGGCGAGCAGTGGGCGGACATCCGTTTCGGCTGGCGGGTTGCGCGGGAGATCGGCAGGCTGGATATCGGCCAGTGCGTGGCAGTGCGCGGCGGCAGCGTGCTGGCGGTCGAGGCCATTGAAGGCACGGACGCAGCCATTCGTCGGGGAGGAGAATTGGCCGGCTCTGGAGCGGTGATCGTGAAGCTGAAGAAGCCGGGTCAGGACTTTCGTTTTGATCTGCCTGCCACTGGTGCGCAGACCATCGAAACGCTGGCCTCGGTCAAAGGCGCAGTCTTAGCTGCGGAGGCAGGACAGTCCTTGATCTTTGACCGCAAGGCAATGATCGCCGCAGCGGACAAGGCGGGCATCGCGGTGGTCGGGCTGGAGGAGCAGGCGAACGGGGAGCTGACAGCGGCTTGACGCAAGAGGGGCGAGCGCGGCAGGCAGGCTTCTTGTTCAGCCGTCTGCCGCATTCTCCTTCAAAAGGAAAGCGAGAACATCGATCCGCAGGTGATCACGCCTCGGATCAGCTCCTGACTCTTCGATTTCCCCACCGCCTCTTGAAAATCGTCCAGCGTGAAGCGGTGAGAGATCATGTCGGAGACGATGATCGCCTCTTCTTTGATCAGCTGAAGGCATTTGCGGAAGTCGCTGACCGTCGCCGCGCAGCTGCCGGTCAGGGTGATCTGACGCTCGGCCAAGACCGCTTTGTCCACTCCGGCCTCGCTCTCCGGCGAGGAACTGAACAGGCTGCACACGCCGCCTTGAGCAGTTAGGCGGAGACAGTCTGTCACCAGCTCAGGCATGAGGACGGAGATGATGACCAAGTCCGCGCCGCGTCCGCCGGTGAGCGGCATCACCTCACCGCTCAGGCTGCTCAGGCTGGTGTTGATCAGATGCCCTGCTCCCATCTGCCCGGCCAAGGCCAGACGGGCAGCGTTGCAGTCCGCCGCGATCACCTTGCAGCCTGACCACTTGGCAGTTTTCAAGTGCATCAGTCCGACTGAGCCGCAGCCGACAACCAGCACGGTCTGCCCTTCTTTCATCCGGTTGGTGCGGGCAGCGGCGAAGGTGCAGGCCAGTGGCTCGGCCATCACCGCATCCTCAAAGGAAATCTCCTCATCCAGCTTGATCAGCCCGCCTGCTTCGACAATTTCTTTCGGCACCAGCACCTGCTCGGCATACGCGCCGTTCTTTGAGCAGCCCAAAAGTCCGCCTGAATACACCGCCACCGGGTCACCGGGAAAAAAACCGCGCACACCAAGGCCAACCGCCTCAATTTCTCCGGCCAGCTCATGACCGGGAATGAGCGGCAGCTTGGCCAGCCCTTCGCCGAGCATCATTTTGATGTTTTTGGAGCAGATTCCGGCAGCTTTGGTTCTGACGACAACTTCGCCTGATCCCGGGGCTGGATCTGGATATTCTTCTATGCGGATGTCATTCGCAGCGTGGAGAACAGCAGCCTTCATAATTGTTACCGCTCAAAGTTGTGGAGTTCAGGGCTGATGCGCTCAAAAACGCGCATTCTGTGGCCGAAAAGAAAAAGCATGAAAGGAGATTAACGGAAAGCAGCCGAATATTCAAGAGAATACTTGACGCGGCCTGACAGGGGGAAAGAAAAAGGCGTTTCAAGCCTGATGCCTGAAACGCCTGATGCGTCAAAATGGGGTGAGCGATGGGACTTGAACCCACGACCGCCGAGGCCACAACCCGGTGCTGCCACCAGCTGAGCTACGCTCACCACAAAAACAACGGAGCAATTATACCCTGCCGCCATTTTTTGGCAAGAGGAAAAAGCCGCCTCTCCGCCTATTCCGCCCCGTTCAGCTCTTTGCCGCAGTGCTTGCAGAGCTGGGCGCGGGCCTTGATCAGCTCGGCGCAGTACGGACATTCACGCAGAAAGTGGCTGGCAAGAATGCGGCTGATCGCCAGATTGACTGCCTGCTCCAAACCCGGATCAGTGAAGTTGTGATTGCGCAGCGGCTCGATGCAGGCAATGTCGTTCAGCTCGGCCAGCAGGTCGGCGGCTTTGCGGCGGAGGGTGATGTCCGCCGCATTGTCGGTCAGCAGATGCACCACCGGATTGAGGTCTTTAGCCGCCACGCAGCCGCAGAGCTGGGCCGCCGCCGCTTTCTCAGCCTGATAGCGGATGTTCTGCCGCCGCAGGTCTTCGATGTCCACTGCGCAGCCGGTGAAGGCGTATTTAGTGGCCACCATCATGCTGTAATTCTCTGGGCTGTTGGGCAGCTCCATATGGCGGTACGAGCCGGTGTGGCCGTATTGATTTTCAATAAAAGCCCAGCCGTTGACAAAAAGCGGACATTCGTCGTTGAGGCAGATGAAGAGGAATTCCGAACCCCAGCCAAGGCCGTCGCCAACATGCACAGGCGGCGCGTGGCAGAGGGTAAGTTCTGTCCGGCAATGCGGACAGACGTGTTTTTCGTCGAGATAGGCAAGAACTCTTTCCAGCATGATCAAACTGCTCCTTATGTGAAATGAATGAAAATTCTGATAGTTTTTCAAAGCGGTCAGCTTCATTATACCAGAATGCCTGTCAGGAGTCACTGGCAGATGCTGCCATCGCTGTCAAGTTTCA
>NZ_JBLWEP010000114.1:0-7574 GCF_048287355.1 Candidatus Electronema sp. TJ | reverse complement strand
CCTGCGCCGAAGCGTCCGTACTCGCCCAGCGTGTCGAACTCGTCAAAGGCGGAACGCGCCTCGAAGAAGAGCGAGGCGTTGAAGCCCTGTGGCTGACCGTAAATGCGTGCGCCGATGTTGGCGATCAGATCCACGTCGCTGTCCTCGCCCGGCAAGTCGTCGTTGCCGTCAGTGATCCAGCCGCCTGCGCCGATGCCGATGAAGGCCTGCGACCATTGGTTGCCGAAGCGGAAGCGGAACCAGTCGTACTGGAGCAGGAAATCAACCAGAAACGCGTCAGTGCCGTCAGTGCCGGACAGATGCGGCGCGCCGCCGACCATAGCCAGCAAGGAAAGCCGCTCGCTCAGAGAATGCTCGACACCGGCCCGCAGCAGCAGGTAATCCGCCGGATCGGACTGATGCAGATAGCCGACATCCGCGACAAAACGGAAGCCGAAGCAGGAGATGCAGCCGGTCTGGCCGCTTCCCGTTCCAGCACCGCCGCCGGTGATGACCTCTTTCAGAGCCAAGTTGCCGCAGGCCAAAGGCACGGCGAAGACATACTGCGAGCCGTCTTTGTAAATGGAGAATTCATAAGCCGCCAACGGCCTTCCGCCGCCCCAGACCATGTCGTTGACCACCCGCACCGAGCCGTGGCCGCGATCTTTGGACAGCATCCAGACAAAAGTCTGTCCCGGCATGTAGTCAACCCGTCTGATCTTGGCACTGGCGAACTGCTCCATCAGCGGCTGGTGCAGTTCAGGATAACCTGCCTGATACATGCCGTCCTGAATGTCTGTCTGCGCGACTTGCATCATGTCGCGGAGATCGTCCGCCGAACTCAGCGGCGGAGCGTAAAATGGATTGCGGCGCACATCGGTGACTGTGACCGCTTGGGCGGCACACACCGATAGCACCAGCAGGAGCGCGGCCTGCAGCAGAACTTTCAGCTTCATCGTTCATCCCTCCTTTGCTTCTTTGTGGAATTTTCCGGAGCAAACTGATCTGCCGGAAGGTTTAATTTTTTGTATTGTTCATTTATATAGGCTCCGCCGTAAATTCGCAAGGCAAAAGTATCTGGCAGCGGGAAAAGAGGCTGCCGTCCTGCTGTTTGGCGCGGCGGCATGTTCGCCTCGTGCTCCGCCGTTTCCAGCAGAAAAAAACAGCAGTGGAGCAAGACCGGCTCTCTTCAACCTGCCTGCGACTCCTTCTTGTTGATTGCGCAGGAAAGCTTTCACAAAATCACTCTTCCTTTGTGAAATGATCAAATCCTTGAAAAGAGATATTCTCTTCTATCCTGCCGTCGCTGCGGACCAGCTTCAGGCCTGTCCCATCACTGATTTCGCCCGCAGGATAAATTGTCCAGCCCTGAGCCGCCGCTGCCTGTTTTAACCGTTCGCCGTCCCCTTCGGCGGCGGTGAAGAGCAGCTCGTAGTCCTCGCCGCCGGAGAGCATCCAGCGCAGCGTGCAATCCTTGTTGAGCAATGCCGCCGCTCCGGCCAGTTTCTCGCCGCCGGGCAGCAGATCAGCCTTGATCACCGCGCCGACTTTGCTGGCCTTGCAGATTTGGGCCAGATCCGTGGCCAAGCCGTCAGACATGTCCATCATCGCGTGCACCAAGCCAGTCTGCGCTAAGAAACGCCCCAGCTCCACACGCGGCTGCGGATCAAGATGGGCAAGGATGAGCTGCCGCCAGGCCGCGTCCGCCAGCGTTTTTTCCGCCTGAAGCAGAGACAGTCCGGCAGCTGACCAACCCAGCGGCCCGGAGACAAAAATTGTGTCGCCGGGCTGCGCGGTGTCGCGGCGCAGCACTTGTTCTTTTTGCATCTCGCCTATCACGGTCAAGGTCAATGAGATCTGTTCCGGACTGCACACTGTGTCCCCGCCGATGAGCAGGCAGCCTTGCTCTTGGCAGGCGGCAATAACTCCCTGCATGAATTGTCTGGCCCAGGCCGGATCAAAGTCCGCAGGCAGGCCAAGGGAAAGCAGGACGAAAAGCGGCCTGCCGCCCATCGCCGCGATGTCGCTGACATTCACCGCCACAGTCTTGCGGCCCAGCAGTTCCGGCGGATGCCAGTCGCGGCGGAAGTGGATGGACTCAACCAAGGTGTCCATAGTCAGCAGCCAGACCATGCCGCCCCCCTTCTCCACCACAGCGCAGTCGTCACCGATGCCCAGCAGCAAGCCTTCCGTGCCGCCGTCTGCCAGCTGGCGGATATGCTCAATCAGTTCAAGCTCGTTCATCACGATCTAAAAACTGGTCGGGATAATTGGCCGTCAGATACTGGGAAAGCAGGGAGGCGGTTTCCGTGCTGTCCTTGCAGTGCAGGACGCGGGCGGCGAGTTCGGTCAAGCGGGCAAAGGTGGAATGGCGGAGCAGACGTTTGACATGAGGAATGGCGGATGGCCGCATGGACAGCTCGTCCAAACCAAGACCGAGCAGCACCGGCGCGGTGAAGACATCGCCTGCCATCTCGCCGCAAAGGGAAACCTCAATGCCTTGACGGTGGCCTGCGTCCACGGTCTGGCTGATCATCCGCAGCACCGCCGGATGGAGCGGGTCATACATCTGGGCCACGTACTCGTTGCCCCGGTCTATGGCCAGCGAGTACTGAATCAGGTCATTGGTGCCGATGCTGAAGAAGTCCGCCTCAGCGGCAAGGCTGTCAGCCATGACCACCGCGCTGGGCACTTCAATCATGATGCCGACCTCAGTTTCCGGGTTGAAGGGAACGCCTTCCGCCGCCAGCCGCTCCATCACTCCGCTGATCACCGCCCGCGCCTCGCGCAGTTCGCTGAGAGAGCTGATCAGGGGCAGGAGGATGCGCAGTCTGCCGTGACAGGCCGCCCGCAGCAGAGCGCGAAGCTGCGTCTCAAAGAGGTTTTTTTCCCGCAGGGAGAAACGGATGGAGCGCAGCCCGAGGGCCGGATTGCGCTCGCGGCTCAGGCGCAGCTCCGGCAGATGCGAGGAAAGCTTGTCGCCGCCAATGTCCAAGGTGCGGATGGTCACGGGCTGAGGCGCAAGGGCTGAGGCCATGTTCCGATAAATAGAGAAGAGCTTCTCCTCATCTGGAAGCTGTCTGCTCTGGAGGTAGCCGAATTCCGAACGGAAGAGGCCGATCCCGGCAGCCCCGTAGTAAATCACCGCCTCCAGCTCGTCAGGTATCTCAATGTTGGCGGAAAGCCGCACCCGCAGGCCGTCCACTGTCTCCGAGGAGAGGCGGATGTACCAGCTCATTTCGTCGGAGAAGACCCGGTGCTGGCGGTCGTATTCCAGATAAAGCCGCTGCTGGTCAAGGGTCGGATGCAGGCAGACCCGGCCCTCGTAGCCGTCAAGGATGATGGTGTCGCCGCTGCGGCAGCGGCTGGTGAGGCCGCTCACCCCCAGCACCGCAGGCAGGCCGAGCGAGCGGGCGACTATGGCGGTGTGCGAGGTGGAGCCGCCTTTTTCGGTGAGGAAGCCTAGTACCTTGTCGGTGTGCATCCGTATTGTATCTTCAGGCGAAAAATCCTCGCCTGCCACGATCACTGGCTCGGCAAAGCCTGCCGGAAAGCTGCGCCCTTGGCCGCTGAGCTGCTCGGCCACTAAGCGGGCCACATACTCCACATCTGCGAAACGGCTGCGGATGTAGTCGTCAGCGATATGGTCAAACTTCCGCTTGATCAGGCCGAGGGAGAGGTCAAGTGCCCATTCGGCGTTGATCTGCCGCTGGCGGATGAGGTTTTGGGTCTGCTCGACGATCATCCGATCCCGCATCATGCGGATGTGCGAGTCAACAATGGCCACAGTGTCAGCCAGATCGCCCTCGAACTGCTGCCGCAGCTTGATCAGGCCCTGCTCGGCCCGGTCCACGGCAGCGGAGAAGCGGGCCGCCTCCCGCTCCGCCGCGCCCGGCTCCAGCAGGTAGCGGATAAAGCCGTCCTCCTGCGGGCTGAAGACCACCACCTTGCCGACCACGATGCCAGGCGAGCCGCTGATGCCGTGTAGGGTCTCAGGCTCGCCCGGCTCAGGCCGCTCTGCCGTGCTGTCCATGATCAGCTCTCCTCTGCGGCCGAAAGCAGACGGTCAATGGCCTGCGCCGCCTGAGCTGCCTGCGGTCCTTCCGCTGTGCAGCGGGCCATACTGCCCTCAACGAGGGCAAGACTGAGCAGTTCCAGCACTGAGGAACAGTCCGCCGTTTCTCCCTGTGCGCTGCTGATGCGCACCGTCGCGTCATAGGCGGCGGCTGTTTCGCTCAGCTTGGCCGCCACCCGGCAGTGCACGCCTTTCGGGAGGGAGACACGGCTCTCCCAAACCAATTGGCTCATTTGACTAAACGAAGGCCGCCTCTGGCCTTCGTCTCCGGCTGCTGCTGCGCGGGCTTCGGCTTGTCGATCCGCAGGGCTTTGATGAAGCGGCCTTTCCCGCCCATGGTGAAGCTCTCCTGGCCAGTGAACTGCGGCGTGCGCAGCGTCCACACCACGGGCTGGGGCGGCACTGTGAGAAGGTGCAGAGAGAGATGCCACCACTCGTCGCGGCGGGACTGATCGCGCTCAATCTCCGTCACCACGGCGTAGAAAAGCGCGGGCTGCTTCTCTTCCTCCGCGAGGACAAGGACAATGTCGCCCAGTTCGGTGCTCTCTTTGAAGGGGATGAGCTTTTTCAGCTCGGCAATGGCTTGCTCGATCATAACTCAGGGAAACTTCAGCTGGATGGCGTGAATAACATCGGTGATCTGGAAAAAGGTGTCCACCAGCTCCGGATCGAAGTGCTGGCCAGACTCCTTGCGGAGTTCATCATAGGTCAGCTCTCTGCTCCACGCCTCCTTGTAGCTGCGTTTGGAAGAGAGCGCGTCAAAGACATCAGCCAAGGCTGTGATGCGGGCGGCGAGCGGAATCGCCTCGCCAGCCAGCCCTTCAGGGTAGCCGGAGCCGTTCCAGCGCTCGTGATGATAGAGGATGATCTCCCGCGCGATCCTGTCCAAGGCGGAGGACTGCGGCGAGATGTTGTCGAACAGCCTGGCTCCATAGAGCGTGTGCTGCTTCATGTGATCAAACTCCTCCGGCGTGAGGCGCCCTGGTTTCTTCAGGATGGAGTCGGGAATGCCGACCTTGCCCGCATCGTGCAGCATCGAAGCCTGGCTGATGATGTCGCGGAAGCGCCGCATCTCCCAGCGGGGCACCTTTCTATTCTCGGCCCAGCGCTGGTAGATCTCGGCGCAGAAGGCACTCACCCTCTGAACATGGGCACCGGTTTCTTTGGGATCGTGCAGCTCAGCCATCTTCGCCATGCGCAGTACCAGCGCCCTGTTGAGGATGCTCCGCTCGATGAGGGCTGCGGCGTTGTTGGTGAAGATAGGCACCAAGGTCTTTGTCTGCTCAGAGAAGACTGTCGGCCTGCCCCGCCGGTCCTTGGCGTTGATGAGCTGCATCACCCCCACCAAGCTGTGGCCGCAGGAGATCAGCGGCACCGCGAGAATGGACACAGTGCGGTAGCCGCTCTGCTCGTCGAACGAAGCGTTGAAACGGTACGGCACGCCTTCAGGAATGGTGTACGCGTCATCGATGGAGACCATCTCCTTGGTCAGGGCGCAGTAGCCGACAATGGAGCTGTCGCTCACCGGCAGGCTCTCGGTGCCGTACTGGGAGATGCCTCCTCCTCGGTGGCCGAAGATGGTGTCATTCTGCACATGGCGGAACTCCAGCTCGTCATTCTGCATCAGGAAGATCGATCCTGCGTCAGCCTTGGCCAGAGCGCGGGCCTCATGCAGGGTGCAGTCCAAGATCATGTCCACATCCTGCAGCTGATTCAGCTGGCTGATGGTGTTGATGATGGACACGACGGTCTCTTTTTTCAACCCTTGTGAAAACATAATGCCTCTCCCCGCTTGTTGTTCCTGTTGAACCTCCTGCTCCCCCTCAGATGAAAAAGAAGTCAAAATATTAACTAAGAGCGGCGGGAATTGCCAGCACTATTCCTGCGGCAGCGGCTGCGGCTCTTGTTCAGCGAGGTAAACATCGAAGCGCACAGTCTTTCCGTGCAGAGCATGGGAGGGAGCCTGCCCGGCCAGATGCGGGGACTTTGCAGGCCGTTTGACCGCCACCCTGTGACTCGCGGCCCGCGCCGCGTCCAGCAAGGCTTTCTCTTCCTCCAAGCTGGGCGGAGGAGAAAGCAGCTGCAGCAGCTGGGCCTCTTTCTTGACCAAGGCAGTCTTGCTCCGCTCCGGGAACATGGGATCCAGATAGACCAGCTCGATGCGCTCTCCCTGCAACGCGGCAGCCCGCAAGGCGGCAACGGAGCAGCCGCAGCTCAGACTAATCCTGCTGGCGATGGCCGCAGCAGCTGGATGCAGGCGGGCGCGTTCGAGGCCGTCAGCCAGCAGCGCAGCCACAACTGGGTTCCGCTCAAAAATATGCACTGCGCAGCCTGCTGCGGCCAAGAGAAAGCTGTCCCTGCCCAGGCCGCCGGTTGCGTCGAGCACAGCAGGCCGGAAGCCGCCCTTGCAGCCAGCGGCCCGCAGCAGCAGCTCTTTGCCCTGCTGCTGGCAGCGGAAGGCGAAGGCCCCGGCAACGAAGTCCACCCGCAGCGGCCCGCGCAGCTGCGGGTCATCTGGCTTAACTAATTCCAGCCCCTCTGCTGTGCAGCGCAGCAGGAGCTGGCGACGCTCGTTCTCCGCAGCCACAGGCAAGCCAAGCCGGGCGGCCAGCGCCTCCGTCTGAGGGCGCAGCTCAGGCGCGGCGCAGGCCACAGCCAAATCAGGCGGGAACACAGCAGCCAGCTCCGTTATTTTGCGCATTGATCTTTCATGGCCCGCACTGTATCATGTTCCTGTTTTTTTGCAAGGCAAGGGAAGAAGAAAGGAAGAACCATGACCACAGCACAACCCAATGTCATTGCCATCATACCTGCCCGCTGGCAGTCGAGCCGCTTTCCTGGCAAGCCCTTGGCCCTGATCGCGGGCAAGCCGATGCTCCAGCACGTGGTTGAGCGTGCGAGGCAGGTTCCTCTGCTCAGCCGAGTGGCTGTCGCAACGGATGATGAGCGCATCGCCCAAGCCGTGGCAGCCTTTGGCGCAGAAGCGGTGCTGACCCGCTCCGACCATGTGTCGGGCACCGACCGTCTGGCCGAGGCAGCCGAGCTGCTGGGCATTGCTGAGCAGGACGTGGTGGTGAATATCCAAGGGGATCAGCCGCTCTTCCCGCCGGAGGTGATCAACCAAGTGGCGCGACCGCTCCTCGAAGACCCGGCATTGCCCATGGCGACCTTGATCTACAAGATCATCCGCCCGGAGGAGATCGGCGACCCCAACCATGTGAAGACGGTCTTTGACCGCAGCGGCAACGCCCTCTACTTCTCGCGCTCGCCCATCCCCTATCAGCGCAGCGCGGCGGACGGCACGCCCACCTATTATAAACACCTTGGCTTTTACGCCTACCGCAAGGGCTTTCTGCTCAGCTTTGTCGCTCTGCCCGAAGGCGAGTGGGAACGCTTCGAGAAGCTGGAGCAGCTCCGCGCCTTGGAGTACGGCTACCGGATTAAAGTGGTGCTGACCGAGCATGACTCCATCGAGGTCGACACCCCGCAGGATGCGCTGCGGGCAGAAGCGGAGCTGTTG
>NZ_JBLWEP010000113.1:6122-7716 GCF_048287355.1 Candidatus Electronema sp. TJ | reverse complement strand
CTGTAATGCTCCTCACGAAGGTCGAAAACAATGAAACTCCCTTGACGGAGACTGCGGATGAAGCCTAATTCCGCCTCTATTCCCATGCGTTTCAGCAGCAGATGACACGTTTCGGTCAGAACCGGCCATGTTGTTATCAGCGGCTCACGCAATCTGCTGAAGGCATCTATGGCCGCTTGATGATGTTTATCCTCGGCATTTGCCAAAGCAACCCAGAAGCCTGTGTCCGCAATAATCACAGCTTATCGCTCCAATCCAGTTCGTTCTTGTAATTTTCCGAAAGATTGCTGCCGCCATGCAGGCAGCCGACCACGCCGTTCTTACGGAAAATCTCCAGTGCATCTTGACCGACAGCAACTTGATGCCGCGCATACAGCTCGTCAATGGCAAGCTCAAGCACAGTGCGCGCATCTTTTCCCACCGTGTGCTGAAGCTGCTGCAATTTTTCGTAATGCCGATTTCCCAATTCCAGATTGAGCTGCATGATTCCCTCCTGTTTCCTTGCTTTTCGTCAGCCCTTTATTCTACTCCCCTTTCTCCATCTCCTCAATCTTCGCCTGCGCCTCTTCCCAAGCCGCATACTGCCGCCTTGCTTGACGCAACTGTCTGACTGCTGTACAATTTGCACATAATCAAAACAGGAGGCATCCCAATGAATACCACCATTTCCACGGCTGAAGCAAGAAGAAACTTTACTGATATTGTGAATAAAGTTGCTTACGGAGCGGAACAAGTCGTCTTAACCCGGAGAGGAGAGGAAATTGCCGCCCTGATTTCCATGCGGGAGCTTGAGCTGCTCCGCCGGATAGAAGACCGCATGGACATTGAAGACGCGGAAAAGGCTCTTGCCGAAGCCGGAGATAATATTCCGGCAGAGGAAGTCTGGAAAAAGTTGGGACTGTAACACATGTTGTATCAGATTGAATTTCGTCCTGCCGCGCTCAAAGACCTTAAAGCATTTCCCAAGCAGGATTTGCTGCGGATCAAAAAGAAAATTGAGGAGCTTGCGGAGAATCTGCCCAATCCTGATCAGACCAGAATGAAGGGCAGAACTGATCTGCATAAAGTCCGCGTTGGCGATTACCGCATCATTTACACCATTGATGCAGATTGCCTGCTGATTCTGATTGTCAAAATCGGACACAGAAAAGACGTGTACAAGAATCTTCCGTGATAGCTGGCGGTTCTAACTCTGCTCCATCTCCTCAATCTTCGCCTGCGCCTCTTCCCAAGCCGCATACTGCCGCTCCAAAAGCTGCTTCACCTCGCCATATTCCTTGCTGGTCTTGGCCCATCGCTGCTGATCCGCATATAAAGCCGGGTCGGCCATCTGGGATTCCAGCTCAATCTTCTGCGTTTCCAGCCGCTCAATCTCCTTTTCCGCATCTGCCGCCTTTTTCTTCCACGGCTTGACTTGGGCATTCACCTGCTCCCGCTGCTGGCCGCGCTGCTTCCGGTCTTCTTTGCGGTCAACGCTGACTGCAACAGGCTGGACAACAACGGCTTTCGGGGCCGCAGCTTTGGCATTCCTCGCGCCGCCTGCCGCTTCTTCCTCACGCCGCTTGCGGGTCTCCAAGTAATCGTCAATATTGCC
>NZ_JBLWEP010000113.1:0-5428 GCF_048287355.1 Candidatus Electronema sp. TJ | reverse complement strand
TGCACCTGCTTGGCCTTGGTGGACTTGGCCTTGAAGCGGGTGATAAACTGCTCGGTCTGGCGGATCATGGCCTGCTGGTTGTCGTACGAGGCGCGCTCCATTTCCATGCGCAGGGCCTTCTCCTCCAGATATTTTGAGTAGTTGCCTTTATAGACCGTCAACCTGCCCAGACTCAGCTCCCAAGTCTTCGTTGTCACCCGGTCGAGGAACGAACGGTCATGGGAGATGATCATCATCGCCCCTTGATACTGCTGAAGGAATTCCTCCATCCAGGTCAGCGAGTCGAGATCAAGGTGGTTGGTCGGCTCGTCAAGGAGCAGCAAGGCGGGTTGGCGCAAAAGCAGCTTGGCCAAAAGCAGGCGCATGATCCAGCCGCCGGAGAACTCTTTCACCTCCCGGTCCAAATCCGCTTTGACAAAGCCAAGGCCGAAGAGGATGCGCTCAATCTGCGGGCGGATGCGGAAGACATCGTGGCCTTCGAGCAAATGCTGCAATTCGCCTTGGCGTTCAATCAGCGCGTCCAGCTCTGGGTCGTGCTGATCAATCCCGGCCATGCGCTGACTGATCTCCTCAAACTCGCGCTGATGCTGCAAGGCTTCATCAAAGGCACTTTCCGCCTCTTCGTATAGGCTGCGGCTGCCTAGCTCGATGGTGATTTCCTGCGGCAGATAGGCCACCGTAAACCACGAAGCGCGGCTGATCACGCCGGGATCGGTCTCAATCTCCTTGCAGATGATCTTCATCAAGGTGGATTTGCCCGTGCCATTGACACCGCTTAAACCGATGCGGTCGTTGACATGAATCTGGGCGGAAACATCGCGGAATAAATGCTTGGGGCCGTGCTGAAGGCTGAGATTGCTGATGGTGAGCATGGGGGAAAGCAGGTTGCAGGCGGTCAGGCCAGTTGTTGTCTTAAGAAGTTTCTGTCCCGGAGAAGATAATCTGGACAGGACAAAATTTCAATCACGAGGCCAAGCAGGCGGAAGGAACTCCGACGCGGTCGTTGCACAGCACAGAGCTGCGCCTGACTCGCCGGGAAAATAGGATTTGCGGCAAGATCTCCTGTCACAGGGCAGCGTTGTCAGCCAGCTTGCTGCTGCGGCAGCAACAGTCCCGCGCCAAACAATGTCTGGCCTGCATTGACGGGTTATGCCAGACTATCTTTCCACAAAACCCCAGTAGGGATAATCCAGCTGATAGCTGGCGATGAGGCCCGGACTGCGCTCGCGGCTGGCCACCAGCCAGAGATCATTGCGGCGCAGCTCAGCAGGCTCGCGGTTGAAGGGATCCCACTGCGGCAGCAGCACCATCGCATTGTCGGCGGAATATTCGATGTCGCCAGAGCCTTTGAAGGCACCAAGCTGCGGCTGCGGATCGTATTTTCCGTCCTCGCGGCGGGTCAGCTCGGAGACGACAAGGAAAGAGGCGTTGAACTCGTCACGGAGCGCCTCCAGATGGCGCAGCCAAGCATCAATGCCGGTGCGCCGCTCGGAGAAATCTTTGAAAGGCAGCTTGTGCAGGCTGTCAATCACCACCATGATGCAGTCAGAGTTGCACTCATGACGGAGAAAATCAATATGGCTGCGCATCAGCTCCGGGGTCAGCCTGCGGTCTGTCACCACCCGCAGCCAAGGCAGGAGCTTCTGCAGCTCGGCCTTGGCGGCCTTCAATCTGCCTGTCTCTTCCTCATTCAGCTCGCCGTAGCGAATCTGGTCCACAGACAGCTTGCTCAGGCGGCTGAAGGTGCGCTGATAGATCTTCTGGCGGCCATTTTCGAAATCGTAATAGATCACCGGGACCTTGCGCCGGGCCATTTCGCTGGCGATCTGGATGAAGAAGCAGGATTTGCCCGCCTTGGGCAGACCGCCCATGATGCTGATCCCATGCAGTCCGCCCAGCACTTTGTCCAGCTTGGGAAATCCGGAGCGCATGGCTGCGCTGCTGTCGCCGGCCTCGCGCCGGAGCTGCTCTTCAAAATGGAGGAATTCCCGCTCCGGCGAGCTGAAGGGCGAAAAAGACTTCGCCTCCTTGATCAGGCTGAAGACAGCTCTCTGAAAGTCGTTGCCCAGCTCGGCGGCCATTTTTGTCAGGCAGTATTGTTTGGGCGCGGAGTCCGGCCAGCGGATCATCCGCACCTTGAAGCCCAGCCGCCCGGCGAAGTCCCGCGCCGCTGTCTCCGACTCCGGGTTTTTATTGACGCAGACAAAGATGATCTTCACCCACGCCAGCCGCTCTGTCTCCAGATGAACGAAATCAGCCGCTGAAGCCAAGGCGATGCCGGGCAGGCCGAGCTGGCGCAGAGCGAGCAGATTGTCCTCGCCTTCCACGATGACCAAGCTGCCGTTCTCGCAGCGCATGATCTCCGGCTTGTTGAAGATGCGGAAACTCGGCGCGGAGAACTCCTCATTGCCGTGCCAGAAAAAGTCGTCAGGCCGGTCAGGATGAACACAGCGGGCAGCGTAGCAATTGCCGTCTTCCTGAACATACGGATAAACCAGATAGCGGCCGTTGAAGCCGATGCGCATCTCTTCCAGCACCGCCTTGGAAATGCCTTGGCTGGCAAAGCGGATGAAGAGGTCGGCGGTCATCTTCTCCATGAAGCTGACCACGTCGGTGTTGATGTTCTTGGGCGGATAATTGATTTTGACCGCCATGTAGTCGCGGTCAGGGTCGAAGCCAGGCGCGAGGTTCAGGCTGAGGCGGCTCTGGCGGGCGAAATGCAGCGGGAAGCCGCCGGGCGCGCAGCGGTGCAGGCAGCGGCTGTAGCCATGAAAGGCACTTTCTGGATTGATCGCCACGGCCATCAGCCTCGGCGTGGCTCCGCTCTTGCCCTGCTCGCGGCAGAAAGGGCAAGGAGCAGTGAGGTAGCTGTTTTTCAGCTTCGCGCCGGGCAGGTGCTTGGTGTAAAACGCAGCAACCGGATCAGGGCGGCTCATGGCGTTCTCCTGAAGAAAGGGTCAGAGCAGGCCGCGCAGGGCGGCGGCAAGCTCCGGCTCGCGGAAGATATAGCCGGACTCCAGCAGTTTGTCTGGCCTGACCTTCGCGCTGGCAAGGAGCAGCTCTTTGGCCATGTCGCCGAAGAGCGCTTCCAGCAGACAGCGCGGCGCAGGCAGCAGAGCAGGGCGGCAAAGGGCTTTGGCCAGTATTCGGGTGAAGTCGCGGTTGGTGACAGGAAAGGGCGAGGTCAGGTTGACCGGGCCGGACAGCTCCTCATGCGCAAAGATGTGCCTGATGACAGAGGGCAGCTCGTTCAGGCTGATCCAGCTCATCCATTGCCTGCCGCTGCCCATCATTCCGCCCATGCCCAGCTTGAACGGCGGCAGCATCTTTGCCAGCGCTCCGCCAGCCGGACTGAGAACAATGCCGAAGCGGGCATTGACCGTGCGGATGCCTGCCTTTGCCGCAGGCTGCAAGGCCGCTTCCCAATCCTGCGCCACCTCGGCGAGAAAGCCCTTGCCTGCTGCGCTGGCTTCGGTCAGCTCCTCATTGCCCCGGTCACCGTAATAGCCGACCGCTGAGGCACCAATAATCACCTTCGGCTTCCGTGCCGCAGCGGCGAAGAATTCGGCCAGCAGTCTGGTGCCGTCCACGCGGCTCCGCCGGATGCGCTCTTTGCGCTCGGCTGTCCAGCTGCCTATGGAGATGTTTTCCCCGGCCAGATGGATGACCGCGTCAATGTTCTGCTGCTGCGGCAGAGTGACTGCCCGCCGCTCGATGTCCCAGAAGGCCGGAGCGGACGGATCGCGGCTCAAAGCGGTGATCGCATGCCCCTGCTTGCCCAAAGATCGTGTCAGCTCCCGGCCCACAAGGCCGGACGCGCCGGAGATGAGAATATTCATGACGGCTGGTGAGGCGGCGGATGAGAAGAAACGGCGCATGGACGCTTGACTGCTGCTCATCACACTGTACTGCGCAGCCCGCTGTTCTGTCAACAGCAGCAAGGACAGCGTCGGCCGCACGTTGTATCTGTCACAAGAGGCGGTTGCTCCATGTTCTTGGCCAAAGAGAACAGCGTTCCGGCCTCCAGCTGTTCAGTCTGCTTGCCCCGCAGCCTCTGCCAGCCTTTTCCGCAGCTCCTCCCGGCCTTGTCCGGTCTGGGAGGAGAAAAGCAGCCGTTCCGCAGGACGGATGTTCAATGCCGCGTCCAAGGCTGCGGCCTGCTTGGCCTGTTCGTTGTTGGAAAGCTTGTCCGCTTTCGTGTAAACAATCAGAAAAGGCTTGCCATTCGATGCCAGCCAGTCAACCATCTCGCGGTCAAGCTGCTTCAGCTCATGGCGGATGTCAATGATCACCACCACGCACACCAAGGCCGTCCGGCTGATAATGTAGCCGCTGATCAAATCCTGCCATGCCTCGCGGGTCTTCTGATCTTTGCGGGCGAAACCGTAGCCCGGCAGGTCAACGAGATGCAGTCCGCCTTCCACCTTGAAGAAGTTCAGACTCTCGGTCTTGCCCGGCTTGGAGCTGGTCTTGACCAAGTTTTTCCGGTTCACAAGGGTGTTGATCAGGCTTGATTTGCCGACATTCGAGCGGCCCGCGAAGGCGATTTCCGGGACAAGCTGCCCCGGCAGCCTGCGCAGGTCATACACCGAATCAACGAAGGCGACTTTGCTGAACTCGATCATCATATCACTTTGTTCAGCGAATACTCGATGATCCCCTGCGCGCCAAGTTTTTTCAGCTTTGGGATCAGATCGCGCACCTGATGCTCGGAGATGACCGTCTCCACCGAGAACCACGGCTGCTTGTGCAGGCGGGCGACTGTGGGCGCGGTGACGCTGGGCAGAATCGCCAGCACCGCGTCAAAGCCTTCTTCAGGCACGTTCATCTTCAAGCCGACGATTTTATCCGCCCGCAGAGATCCTTGCAGCAACATGGCGATGTGCTCTATCTTCTCCTTTTTCCACGGATCAGACAAGGCCTTTCTGCCCGCGATCAGCTGGGTGTTGGACTGCATCAGCTCGTGGATGACCCGCAGGCCGTGCGCCCGGATCGTCGCTTCGGTCTCGGTCACTTCAACTATCGCATCTGCCAGCCCGGAGACCGCTTTGGCCTCAGTCGCGCCCCAGGAAAAGGAAATATCCACCTTCAGGCCGCGTCCTTCAAAGAAACTGCGGGTGACATTGACCAATTCCGTGGCGATTTTCTTGCCGTTCAAGTCCTCAACCTTGGTGATGGGCGAATCTCCAGGCACGGCAATGACCCAGCGGGTTGGTTTGCGGCTGACTTTGGAATAGACCAAGTCTTCAATCACCACAATGTCAGAACCATTCTCCAGCGTCCAGTCTTTACCGGTGATTCCTGCGTCAAGCATCCCGTCTTCCACGTAGCGGGACATCTCCTGCGGGCGGCAGATGTAGATGGACAGCTCCGGGTCATCCACTTCCGGGAAATAATTGCGGGAAGTCATGCTGATCTTCCAGCCCGC
>NZ_JBLWEP010000112.1:0-7758 GCF_048287355.1 Candidatus Electronema sp. TJ | reverse complement strand
CGGATGACTCCTGTCCCGGAGCAGGGCGCGTCGATCAGCACGCCGTCAAAAGGCTGGGGAGCAGTCGCTGCGAAGGCCTGCAAATCACCGGAGAAAACGCTGGCCCGCGCCTGCTGCTGTTGCAGGTTCTCACCCAGCAGGCGGAGGCGGCGCTCATCCGGCTCCACCGCAGTCAATGCCGAGCCTTCAGGCAGCAATGCGGCCAGGGCGCAGGTCTTGCCGCCCAAGCCTGCGCAGCCGTCAAGATACCGCCCTCCCGCTTTGAACGGGCCAAGCAGCGCGCAGGCGAGCTGTGCGGCCTGATCCTGCACCTGAAACAGCCCTTCCGCAAAGCCGGGCAGCGCAGTGACCGAGCCGCGCCAGTCAGGCAGAAGCAGGCTTTGCGGCCCGTATGCGCCCGGAATGCTGCGGATGCCTTGCGCCGCCAGCAGGCTGGCTAATTCCTGCCGGTCCATGCGCAGACTGTTCAGGCAGAGCTGCGGCTCCGTGCCGTTGATCCGGCAGATGTCCCGCGCCCTTTCCTCTCCTAAGTTGCGCCGCCAGCGTTCTGCCAGCCAGGCCGGATGATCCAGCTCAGGAGCAAGGTCTGCAAACCGGGGCAGGCTGTCCTTCTGCCGGGCGATGTTCCGCAAGATGCCGTTGACAAAGCCAAGCAGCCAAGGCGGCTGGCGCAGCAGCTTCAAGGCGGCCACTGTCTCGTTGACTGCCGCCGCATCCGGGACGCGCTCCAGCACGCAGAGCTGCAAGGCGCCAATCCGCAGGGCGGCCAAAGTCAGCGGCTTCATCTTGTGCAGACTGGTCGAGCTGAAGCGGCAGAGCAGCCAGTCTAAGCTGCCCTGCCGCCGCAGCGTTCCCATGACCAGCATCACCGCGAGCTGGCGGTCCTCCTGGCTGAGGCCGGAGTCATGAATCAGGGTGTCAATGAAGCCCTGAACTGGCTTTCCTGTGCCTGTCCATGCCGCAAGGCAGGCGGCAGCCTGACTGCGGGCTGTGCGTGTTCCGCTCTGTTTCGTCATTCCCCATCTTGCCTGTGAACAATTTTTCCCATGCAGCTTGTTGAGAATTTATCTTACACTTCCCTTGGCCGTTGTGATACACTGAAAATATGGCGGCAGGCGGACAATGCGACACAACAGTTCAGCTTGACAGGGAAAAAACAAGTTGACTTTTTGGCAGTCATCTTGTAGCTCTTTCAGAAAGGACAGAAGTTTCACCAACCAATCTGCTGAACAAGCAGGAGCCTGAGCACCGGCGAGTCCCGGCAGTCGGGCTTGAAAAAAAGGAGAACAAAGTGGACGGCGTTCAATTTCCTGTGATCGGGAACAGCATCATCATGGCGGCGGTCATTCTTATCCACGTCTTTTTCGCCTTCTTTGCGGTCGGCGGATCCGTGCTGGCAGTGGCTGCGGAATGGTGGGGAACCAAAAAGAAGGATGAGGACTACATCCGTCTGGCCAAGAGCGTGTCCGGCTTCCTTTCGGACATGATGAAGATCAACGGCGTGCTCGGCGTGGCCATTGTTGTGCTGACCATCGGCCTCTGGAGCCAGTTCGGCGCATTCCTGTATTCGACCCAGTTCTGGCCCTTCTTGGCCGAAGGCGCGGTCTTCCTTCTGCTGATGATCTTCGCGGTCATCTATCACAACACATGGGGGTCACTCTCACGCGGAACGCATATTTGCATCGGTGTCACCACCGGCTTCTTCGCCCTGATGGCTGGCTTTCTGATCAACGGCATCTGGGCCTTCATGCTGGTGCCTGGCAAATGGATGGAGACCGGCAGCCGCTGGGACGCATTTTTCAATCCCATCTTGGTGGAGTCAACCCTCCACATCCTCCTGCCGACCCTGATCAACTCCGCCCTGATCCTCTTCCTCTGGACGTTCTGGAAATCCTCCAAAACCCAAGGCGCGGAGCAGGCGTATTTCAACAAGATGAATCTGTTCACGGCCAAAATCGGCGCGGCATTGCTCTTCCTTCAGCCGCTGTCCGGCCTCAGCTTCGTGTTTAAGGTGAGATCCGCCACCTCGTCGCTGCCTGAGCCAAATCCGTGGCAGCAAATCACCAACGGCATGGCCACGCCTTTCTTCTACACCATGATCACGCTGGGCGTGCTGGCGATGATCTTTGCCGCGCTGTACTGGGTTCAAGGACATGAGAAAGGGCGTAAAATGCTGGCAGTCGCCGCTGGGGCCATGTTCCTCGCCTTCTTCATGGGCGCATTCACCCGCGAGCGGGCAAGAAAGCCGTATTTGGTCTGGAACACGATGTACATGAACCAGAAGTTCGTGCCCGGCAACATCGCCGCGCCGCCTGCGCCAGCCAAACCAGAGATCAGCGCACCGGTGAGCGGCGAGCAGGTCATCAAAAACATGGGCTGCATGAACTGCCATGCCGGCGGCGCTGGCGCACCTGCCCTGACCGGTTTGGCGCAGAAGTACGACAAAACCAAGCTGATGGATTTCGTCCGCAAGCCGCAAGGCGCGGCAGCCAACAGCATGCCGCCTTTCCCCGGCACAGAGCAGGAGCTGGAGGCTTTGGCTGACCATCTGCTGAAGCAGTAAACACAACGCAGCTCGCTGCGAAGCAAATCCCTGACCGGCCTTGCGCTGGTCAGGGATTTTTGCTGTCTGCACAACAACAAGCCATTCAATTTTCCATGACCCGCCTTTTCCTTCACGCCGCTTGCCTGCAATTAGAAATCCAGACAGGCGACACGCAGGCCAATCTCCGTCAGTTCCGCGAGCAGCTGGCAGCGCAGCAGTTCCCGGAAAACACTCTTGTCGTTCTGCCGGAAGTCTGGGCCAGCGGCTTTGATTATCCCAAGGCCGCCGCGCTGGCTGAAGAGACTCCGGCGATTCTTGCCGAACTGCAACAAACAGCGGCAGAGCGCAGGCTCTGGATTGCCGGTTCGCTGCTGGAGCCACAGCCCGGCGGCAAACCCTGCAACACCCTTTTTCTTGTCGGGCCAGACGGCGTGGCAGGCAAGTATCAAAAGCACCATCTGTTCCATTTCTGGCAGGAAGAAGACTGGTTGCAGGCAGGACAGGAGCCGTCGCCCATCGCCACACCCTTTGGGCCGCTGGGCGCATTGGTCTGCTACGACCTTCGTTTTCCTGAAATCAGCCGCCGTCAAGTCTTTGCAGGCAGCAGACTGATCGTCGTGTCGGCGCAGTGGCCTTCAGCCCGGCTGGGGCAGTGGCTGCTGCTGGCCCAAGCGCGGGCGGTGGAGAATCAGGCGTTTGTCGTTGCCTGCAACGGCTGCGGCGCGGTTGGTGAAGGCAGATTGGCCGCGCATTCGCTGATCATTGCCCCAGACGGCCAGATACTGGCCGAAGCAGGTGAGGACGCGGGCTGCATCCAAGCCCCGTTGCCGGAAGAGGAACTGGAGCGGCTGCGTTCCCGCTTCTGCACTGCTGGCGAGCGGCCTTGGCCAGGCTGGGATGCAAACAAGATCGTCGCGCTGGAAACACTGCAAGAACGGCTGGCTCTGATTCGGCGGCAAGGCAGCAAGGTGGTCTTCACCAATGGCTGCTTTGACCTGCTCCATGCCGGGCATGTGGACTATCTGGAGCAGGCCCGCGTCTGCGGCGACTGCCTTGTTGTCGGCTTGAACGCGGACAGTTCAGTGCGGCGGCTGAAAGGGCCTTCCCGCCCGGTGAACAGCGAGAATGACCGGGCCAGAGTTTTGGCCGCGCTCGGCTGTGTGGATTTCGTCATTATTTTTGCTGAAGACACCCCGCAGCAGCTTATTGCCGCCTTGCTGCCGGATGTCTTGGTCAAAGGCGCGGACTGGCCGGAAGAGCAGATCGTCGGTGCGGCGGAAGTGAAGGCCGCTGGCGGCGCGGTGCGGCGGATCGCCTTCCGGCACCAGCAGTCCAGCAGCGGGATTATTGAGAAGATTATTCAGTTAAAGGAAAAATGACCAACAGGGAAGGTCTGCGCCCTTTCTTAGTTGTTGCGGGCATACTCCTGTCTGCTGTTCTGCGGCTCCGTCTCTCCTGCATAGCCTCGCAGCCTGCTTTGCATCTTTTCGATCACTGTGTAATCGAGAGGATCAATCCACGCCGTCACGCCCGCAGTTGCAAGGGCTTTATCGTCCGCTTTCAGCTTTTTAAGAATGGCGGCCACCTGTCCAGCGAGCTGCGGGTCAACCCCGGCTGTCTTTGCCAGAACAAAACCCGGATAGAGGACAGTTGAGCAGACATAGGGAAAATCTTTATGATGTTTTTTCTCCAAAATTTTAACATCCTCCAGAGACAGTTCCCCGGATTCCGCCGCCATCTCCAAAAGGCCGGTGGGCACAATCCCAGCCTCCGTCTGTCCGCTCAGCACCGCCTTGATCACCGCCTGCGGGGTTTCAAAAAAACGAAGTGTGGAGATGAAGCCGTACGCGTCAAGGCCTGCGTCTTGGAATTCCAGTTCCGCCATCTGCCAGCCGGCAAAGGACCAGCGCCTGAGTGCCCCGAACTTTTTTCCGCGCAGGTCGGTCAGCCCGTTGACGGCATTGTTCTTCGCCGATGTGAAAATGGCCGCGCCGATCAGCTCGGTGCCGATGACAGGATTTTTCATTGTCAGCACCGCTTCCGCGCCGTGCTGCGCCTTGGCTGTTGCAAACATCGACGGATCAGCGGTGAAAAAATCAATCCTGCCTGCTTCCACAGCTGGCAGCACGTCTTTGAATTCCAAAGGCAGCACTGTCACAGGCCGCCCAAGCTTCTCGGCAAGATGCTCGCCAGTGGCCTGCCATTGCTGCATTCCTTTGAACGGCCCGTTCCAAACAAGGAAGCCAATTTTGACATCCCCTTCCGCCGCCGCCTGAGCAAGGGCGGCAAATGCCAGCAGCAGAGCGGCGGCTGCCGCCAAAATTCCTTTTCTCATCTTTCTGTCCTCCGCAGCGGAGCAATCCGCAATCATTCCTTGAAAAGAACAACGCTGTGACATATAATTATCCCCTCCCCTCTGCTGTCAAACCTGTAGAATGTGTCTCGCAAGCAGATGGTATCAATAGAATTGTCGCACATTGAACAGCGAAGTCAAGACCGTTTTTCCGCTGCCGCGCCATCTTGTCTTTCTCCTCCCTGCGGCGCGGAGGCTATGTCATGAGCCGAAGAAACAATTTGATTTCAGTGGCAGATATGCTATCCTTGGTAATGGCGGAGCGGCTTTTGACTCCGGTGCGGACATTTTCCGGCAGACGCGAGGAAACCTATGCATTTTGTTGAATTTCCATAACCATCAGACGAGCGGTCATTTATGTCTGATATCTCGAAAATCCTCATCGTTGACGACGACCTGCTTTTTGTCAACGATCTCTGTGAAGTTCTGTCCGCCTTCCGCCAGTATGACGTGCTGACCGCCACCAGTCCCGGCGAGGAGCTGTACAAGCTCAGGCAGGAGAAAATCGCGGTGCTGGTGGTCAACCTCCATGCTGACAGTCTCGACGCAGTGGAGGTGCTTTCTTTGGTCTCCACCTCCTATCGTCATGTTCAGTGCATTGTCATGACCAAAGGCGAGCATCCTTCGCACAAGCTGGTCGAGAATTATCCTTGCAAGGATTCTGTTTATCTCTATCTTGCCAAGCCTTCCAATCTGGAGGTCATCGGCTGCGCGATACTGGAAAGCCTGCAGCGGCTGGACGAGAACGACTATCAGCCCGGAATATCGGCAGCGAAAATCGCCGCCTTTTTCGAGGCGGCGCGGCGCACCTCGCGCATCTCTGTCCGCTTCGGAGCCAAGAGGCACGGCCTGCTCGACTTTGCGAAGGGCCAGCTGATCAACGCGGTCTGCGAGAAAAAAAGGGGTTCCGAAGCGGCGTTGGAAATTTTTGACTGGCCGCCGCTGGGATTCATTATCGAGTCTGAAACGCACGCCGGGGAGCGAGCCATCAGCCAGCAGGAGCTGGACACCATCCGCGTGACCTCAAGGCTGAAACGGGAAGCCGCACGGAAAGGCGGGATGGGGCAGCCTATGAACGGCACTGGAACGCAGAAGATCAGCCTGTTCATTGTTGATGACTCCAAGATGATGCGCAAGGTGATCGCGGGCATCTTCAAGGACGATCCTTTTGTCCAGGTGGTGGGCGAGGCCGAGAACGGCGAGGAGGCCCTGCAGCTCATTCCGCAGCTCAAGCCGGACGTGGTGACGCTGGACGTGGAAATGCCGGTCATGGACGGACTGAAGACCATCAAGCATCTGATGATTCAAGCCCCGACACCCACCGTGATGCTCAGCTCCATGACCCAGGACGGCGCGGTGGTGACCTTCGACGCGCTCAAATACGGCGCGGTCGATTTTGTCTCCAAGCCTTCGCGCAACGCTGAAGTTGATCTCAACGAGCAGACCAGGGACATCGCCCGCAAAGTGCATTTGGCCGCCGAAGTGGAGCTGGATGCGGTGCGCTATGTCCGGGCCGTGAGCAAGGACAAACAGGCCAAGTTTCCTCCCGGCACCCGCTGCGAGAAGATTGTGGCTGTCGGCGCGGCAGAGGGCGGCTATGGCGCGCTGCTCAAACTCCTGCCCCATCTTTCCGCCGAGCACCCCGCCGCCTATTTGGTCATGTTCTACGCGCCGTCCAAGCATTTGGACGCGTTTGTCGAATACTTGGGCCGCTTTTCACCGCTCAGGATCAAGCGGGCGATTAACAACGACCCGCTGGAGCCGGGCTGCTGCTACTTCGCCTCCGGCGAGGAGTACATGACCGTGCATGAGCGCGAGGACGGCCTGGCCTTGCATATCTCCGCAGCGCCTTTCGCCACCCAGCGCGGCTCGATCAACATGATGTTTTTCTCAGTGGCCGAGATTATGAAGGATGACTCGGTGGCGGTGATTCTTTCCGGCGTGGGCGAGGACGGCACTGAAGGCATGGCCGAGATACTCCGCGTCGGCGGCGCGGGCATTGTGCAGGATCCGGCGGGCTGCCTCTACCGCGACATGCCTTGGTCGGTCTCGGCGCACTGCCGCGAGGCGGCGGTTTTGCCGGACGCGGAAATACCGGACACCATTCATGGAATTCTGGCGGCCTGACGCGGCCCCGGAACACCGCAGGGGCGAAAAATCTTTCGCCTGCAAGCGGCCACGGACATCTGCTGCCTACTTGCAGAAGGCTGATGCGAAGCAGAAAAAAGGCTGCGGCTGAGTGTCAAAGGGATGAAAGCTGGCAGCAAAGGGTTGTTGCCGACTTGCAGAAGGTTGATGCGAAGCAGCAGAAGGTTGCGGCCAGGTGTCAAAGGGATGAAAGCGGGCAGCAAAGGGTTGTTGCCGACTTGCAGAAGGTTGATGCGAAGCAGGAGAAGGTTGCGGCCAGGTGTCAAAGGGATGAAAGCTGGCAGCAAAGGGTTGCTGCCGACTTGCAGAAGGTTGATACGAAGCAGCAGAAGGTTGCGGCCAGGTGTCAAGGGGATGAAAGCTGGCTCGGCAGATGCGATGCGAGACGCAACCCGGCACGGGGCAATCTTTTTCGCCCCTGCACGCTCCGATTGAAGACGAAAAACACCCGCCCCTGCACACCAGGCTTGCGGAATTTGGAAGATGCCAATATAAACAAGAGAACGGAATGCAGCACCACTTTTCAAAACAGGAGGGCATGAGAACAACATGAGCAGGAAGCGTGGAACGCGGCTGAACCAGGTTTCCGCAGGGAACCGCAGGCAGGGGGCGCAGGGCTGGCAGCCCGCAGTCCCGGAACCGAAACAGAGACAGGAGGGAACGAGGGAATGAAACGGCAACAGGCAATCACAACCTATAAACAGGGCTGGGG
>NZ_JBLWEP010000111.1:0-7842 GCF_048287355.1 Candidatus Electronema sp. TJ | reverse complement strand
GTGTCGCACCATGCTGAGTTGAACTGCCCTGCGGCTTGGCAGATGGAGTTTTCAGTGCCGCAGAAAACGGCTGCTGTTTGGCAGCAACCCTGTTTTGCCGAGCAGCAAAAGGTTGCTGTCAAACAGCAGCCGGATCAATTCTGCCCTGAAACCATCGCCGCAACCTGCTCCGCCTCTGCCAGCCTTCGTTTATAGCCGGTTTTGGTGATTCCCGCCTGTGCGGCGGCCTTCAGATGCCAGCTTGACAAGCTAATACCATATCCGGTACTCTAAGGCGATGAATAAAATCGTCATGGATACCAACGTGCTCTTTGCAGGATTGTATTCCTCATCCGGGGCATCGCACCAGATATTGCGTCTGATTGACAGCGGCAGGGTGCAGCCCGTCATTTCAACGGCTCTGCTGTTTGAATATGAGGATGTTCTGAAAAGAAAGCAAGCAGATTTGGCTCTGTCAGACAATCAGATTGATGTGATCCTTGATAACATCTGCGCTTTGAGCGAGTTGCAGAAGGTTTATTATCTCTGGAGGCCATATCTGCATGATCCAAAGGATGATCATGTTCTCGAATTGGCTGTCGCATCAGCGACAAAGACTCTTGTCACACACAACATTAAGGACTTTGCAGGGGCTGAACGGTTCGGCATCGCAGTCATTCGGCCTGGCAAACTGCTGGAGGCAATGCAATGAGCGCATTAAGTTTACGGCTGCCCAATTCCATTCATCGCCACATGAAAGAAATAGCCTCGCAGGAGGGTGTTTCGATCAATCAGTTCATTTCTTCGGCTGTGGCTGAGAAAATTTCTGCCATTGCAACCGAAAATTATCTGACGGCGCGTGCAGCAAGGGCGGACAGGGCCGCCTTTACGAGCATCCTTGATCAAGTTCCTGCCCGGCAGCCGCTGCCAGATGATCTGTAGGGGCGAAAAATTTTTCGCCCCTACGGAATTACGCCTCGCCCCTGCGGCTGCACCATCGCCGCGATCTGCTCCACCTCCACCAGCCTTCGTTTATAGCCGGTTTTGGTGATTCCATCCTCTGCGGCGGCCAGATGCTCCTCTGCGGTGAGGCCAAGAACGGCTTTGCCGCTGGCAAGAGCGAGTCGGGCGGCCTCCAGATGGCAGTCAATGAGGTGCAGCTGCATACCGCCGCGCTGCGCAATCTCTTCGCAGTCCCGCAAATCCCGTTCCGCAGCCGAAAAATGCGCTGCCCAGCGGCGGCACGCGGCGCGGGCAAGCAGTCCCCAAGGTAAATTATGCTCCGTACCCGCTTCCCGCAGGCCATCAACCGCCTGATTGAGCCATTCAACGGCTCGGCGGATAGGTTCAGCGTATCCGCCGATACGTTCTACGGCTCCGTCAATACGTTCAACGCATCCGCCGATACGTTCGACGGCTCCGTCAATAGGTTCAACGTATCCACTGATAGGTTGAACGCAGGCCAAGTCCGGTGCAACGCCGGAAATGACAGGCAGACCAGCTTGCGCAATTGCTTCCTGCACAGCGGCGCGGCCTAAAGTCAAATATTCGAGAGCTTGGCTTAATAAAGAATCGCCCTGAGTCCTCCATTGCAGCCATTGCTCCGTCCGCCCGCGCACTTCCAGCCATGCGCCGCCAGCCAGCAGCAGGTCGCAATACTGAAATCCCTGCACCGAATAGAGCCGGTCGTATTCCGGCTGCCGTTCCTGCTGCATCTTTTCCGCCTCCGCAAATAAGGCGTGTGCTTCAGCCAGTTCTCCGGCCTGATGCAGGGCATCGGCGAGCGTTATGCGGCCACTCATGCGGTCAAAAGCATCTCCGCTCCGGTCAGCAAAGGCCACGCTCTGCCGCCCAGCCACAACTGCCTGCGCAAGATCGCCGACAGTCAGATATAATTCGCTGAGATTGGAGGCATCTGCCGCTGCTCCTTTCCAATCTTCCTGATCAATGCTCAAATCTCTCCCTGCCTGCATCGGTTCTGCCGCCTCGGTCAGCCGTCCAAGCGCACTCAGACGGAATGCAGCCCAGTTGAGCACCACTGCCTTTCTATGATCAGTCAATCCTGTGGCTGGCGTATGCCACGGCACGGCAAAGAAATGAGCCAGCACTGCTAAGTCAGCAGCAAATGCGCCTATTTTTTTAGGAAGATAATGTTCATTCTGCCGCAATATCCTCGGCCAATACACCTCATGCACAGCCTCGTTGTGCATCCCCGCTGCGCAGCCATGCCGCACCGCCGCAAACAACGGCTCCATCTCCTCCAAGGTGTCGGGCAGCTCCTTGGCTGCGGCCTTGAAGTGCTCGTACAGCCGGACGTGCGCCTGCCGCCAGCTCTCCGGGTGCAGCTCGGACAGCCGTTTGCCGAAATACTGGCGCACCAGCGGGTGCGTGTCGAGGTTCTGCGGCTGCTCCGGGCGGTCGGTGTTCAGCAGGCTTTGCTTGCGCAGCCGTGCGCAGGCGGCGCGGAACACCCGCTCGTCGTTGGGCAGGCCGACGAGGCCCTCCTTCCGCAAAAAAGACATGACCTCCGCCGCAGCCGGGCGGTCGAACAGGCCGAGGCAGAAGAGGATCTGCAAATCCGAGCTGCCGAAGAGCTGCCGCTCGTATGCCGCCATCATCTTGAAGGCGTGGAGGCTGTCGCGGGTGGCCTCCGGGAACTCGGTCAGCTCGCGCAGCATATCTTGCCGCCGGATGTCGCCGTTCTCGTATTCGCTCAGGTACTTGGCCAGCAGGCTGAGGGACAGGGCGTGGCCGTTGTACGCCTCCACCGCAGCGCACAGCTCCTTGTCGGTGCCGATGATCCCTGCGGCGCGGAACAAGGCGATGCCCGCTGCGGCGTTGAGCGGCTCCAGCTCGTGCTGCTGCTGATGCGGCCTGCCGTTCAGCTCCATCACCGGCTGGCGGGAGGATATGAGCAGGAGGCCGTTGTTGTCCGCCGCAAGCTGCAAGCACAGGCTGAGGAGGCCCTTGTCCTTGAGCGCACCGTTCATCGGCCCGCCTAATGGGTGCTGGAGCGGCTCCAGGCCGTCGAGCACCAGCAGCGTGCGCTGGCGGCGCACCAATTCAGCCAATTTTACACCCCGGTCATGCTCCGAGCGGATCGGGCTGCCGTCATGACCGAACCACGCCAGCGCGTTGTCAAAGAATTCAGCCGCTGAAGCCTGCTTGTCCTCGCTCGAACCCTGCGAATAAAACGACCAAGTATAGACTGCATCCGCGCCGCGCCAGTGCTCATCGTCAATCCACTTCTGCATCAAGGCGGTCTTGCCCGCGCCGCCCATCGCAGTCAGCACGAGAACATTGCAGCCGTCCTCCTGCCAGGCTTGATCAATCAGCGCAAGCTCGTCGTCCCTGCCAAACAGCGCGGAATCGGTCTTCGGCAGGCGGGAGAGGTCGAATTTGCCGGAGAGAGGTGGCGGCGGGGAGGCAGAAGAGGGCTGAATGGTGATGCTGACGTGCTCGCTGTTGCTGACAGCAATAAGATTATTGCTGCTGCCGCCGCTGTCCTGCTTGATGTCGGTCATTGCTGGCTTCCTTATGGTGGGCATTCAGCCGGAATCATCTCGGCAAGCAAAGTTTCCGGCGCGATGTCCTGCTCGTTCGGCCAGGTCACAGCCCCGAACAGAATGCCGACCTGCTTGAAATACTGCGGATCGCGGAGTTCCTGAAAAACACCGCGATGCAGATAGGGCTTCAGGTCGAAAATGCCTTTCCGGCCATTTTCCAGCTCCACATAAATGCGGCTGTCTTCAAGCGGCAGAACGAATTTCGCGTCCCAGTGCATGGCATTTCACAACGGAGCAATCTTGTACAGCTTCTCATCGCCGAGGGCAAGCTCCCAGTCTGCTGTCAGCTCATCGCGGCGCAGCTCAATCCATGCCTGCACCAGCCTGAGCTGCTTCCGGGGCAGCTCTCCGGCAAGCACTTCGCCGTCAGCGATGCTGATGGAAGCCTCGTGCTCCGCATATTTGGCATGAATGTGCGGAATGCCGTGATGCTTGTTGTCGAGCAGATACATGCGGATGATAATTCCATAAAACATGGAGATGACCGGCATGATGCTTCTCAGGCGTTGATGCTCACATGCTGTCCGCCGACCACTGCAATCACTTTGCTGTGGTCACCAGAAGCCGTCTGGTTTATGCTCCCGCTGCCCGGCTGCGCTTTTCCCATCAAGGCCAGCAGCTCCTCAGCCGCCTTGATGATTTCCGCATCTTTGTCCGCTCCGGCGGCTTCCAGCTCCTCTTGCAGAACTCCCTTCCTGTTCGCTGAATCAGGTTTCTGCTCCAAGCTCTCCAATGCGCCTGCCGCGCCGCTCTTGCGCAGCAGCAGCTCTCTCAGCTTCCTGTAGCCAGCCTTCACCGTATCAGAACCCAAATTGCCCAATGCGCCCCCAATTGCGGCGATGATGATGCTTTCCATGATTCGTATCTGGTTGAAAGAGTTTGTTCCTACTTCTTTGCGAAGGTGTTGCAGCGTTCCATCTCGCCGCCAGCCAAGCCGGTCTTGAACCACTGCATCCGCTGCGCCGCGCTGCCGTGGGTGAAGGAATCCGGCACCACATAGCCCTGCGCCTGCTTCTGCAAGGTGTCATCGCCGACCGCGCTGGCCGCAGCCAGCCCTTCCTCCATATCGCCCTTCTCAAGCAGCTTGCGTTTTTTGTCAGCGTGAGAGGCCCAGACCCCGGCAAAGCAGTCGGCCTGCAATTCCTGCTGCACAAGCAGCTTGTTGCTGTCGTTCTTGCTCAGCTGCTTGCGGGCGGCGTGAATTTTGCTGGAAATGCCGAGCAGCGTCTGCACATGATGGCCAACCTCATGAGCAATGACATATGCCTGCGCGAAATCTCCCGGTGCCTTGAAACGGTTTTTCAGCTCGTCAAAAAAGCTGAGGTCGAGATAAACCTTCCGGTCGCCGGGGCAATAAAAAGGGCCGATGGCGGATTCGGCAAAACCGCAGGCCGACTGCACGGCGTTGCGGAAAAGCACCAAGCCCGGCTCCTCGTAGGTCTTGCCCTGCTGCTGGAATATCTCGTGCCACGTTGTTTCAGTGTCCGCCAGAATGACGGAAACAAAGTCCACCAGCTCCTTTTCCGCCGCTGTTTCCTGAACCGGCTGAGCCGTGCCGCTGACTTGGGCGGGCTGCATCAAGCCGAGTAGAGAAAGCACCCCGCCGAGATTGCCGGTCAGCAAAAGGTAGCCGCCTATCAGCACAGCCGCGACTGCTGTGCCTTTGAAACCGAGCAGCTTCACCGCCATCGGCAGCAGGCGGAGCATGTCGCCGCCGCCCTGCCCTCCGCCGGAAACATTCATGCCGCGCCGATCTTCAATGTTGTCGCTCTTCCGTCTTCCTTGCCAGTCCATAGCGGCCTCCTCTCCTTGCATTGCGAGTGTTTTTTTGCCTGAAAACAGAACGGGGCAGGCTTCCGGCCCGCCCCGCGTATGCTGCTGAATGCTTGATCCGATGTTGCTGCTCAGAAGTTGCCGCCCATGGCGAAATCCCACTGAGCATCCTCGTCGCCCGGCTCGGAATCCAGGTTGTAGCCCCAGACAAGGCGCAGCGGCCCCATCGGCGAGAGCCAGTTGAGGCCCAAGCCAGCGGACTTTTTCATGCTGCCGAAATCCCAATCGTCATCCTGCGCGTAGACATTGCCGAAATCGCTGAAGACCACGCCGCGCAGCCCTGCGTCCTTGAGCAGCGGAAAATGCAGCTCAAGATTGGCGAACCACATTTTGTCGCCGCCGTACTTCTCGTCGTTGGCCGGATTGATCGGGCTGATGGTCGAGGACTTGAAGCCGCGTATGGAGTTCATGCCGCCAAGGTAGAAGTTGTCATAGACCGGCAGCTTGCCGTCCTCGTTCTCAAAGACCTTGCCTGCCGAAAGCCTGCCGGAAACAACCGTGGACAGCGGCAGGGGATAATACCAGCCGGAGGAGCCTTCCACCTTGGTATACTGCGCCTCTCCGCCGAAAAGGCCGCCAGCCTGCTGCACGCTGATGCTGTTGCGGGAACCCTCGTTGGTGTTGAACAGTTTGTCTCTGGTGTCGCGGACCAGCGAGATTTTGAACGCGCTGGTGATGTTGATCTTGGCCGACTCGCGGATGTAATCTGAAGCATCCTCGGCGATATCCTCCAAAGTAGTGTCTGTCCAGCTGTAGCCGTAGTAAATCCGCCATTCCTCGATCAGATGATGGCCGAGCCTGAGGCCCGCGCCTTTCGAGGACTTGGTGTAGTCGGTGTACTCGCGCTCCCAGTTGAACACATCCGCGCCTGCTGAAACCCTGGAGTCAAAAATGCGCGGATCTGTGTAGGAAAGGTTGAATTTGCTGCTCACCGCGCTCATGTTGGCGGAGAAAGAGAGCCGGGTGCCGAGGCCGAGGAAGTTGTCCTCGGAAATCTCACCCATGAACATCAGCTTGTCCGAGGAGGAATAGCCCGCGCCGATGCTGAACTGACCGGTGGCCCGCTCCTTCACCGCCACGAGGATGTCCATCTGATCTTCCTCCAGCGTCGGCTGCGGGGTGACGGTGACATCTTCAAAAAAGCCCAGCCGCTGGAGCTTCTTGACGGAGTCGCGCACTGCCTTGGAGTTGTAGGTGCCGCCTTCCTCCACTTGCAGGTCGCGGCGGATAACATTGTCACGGGTGCGGGTGTTGCCCTGCACTTCGACGCGGTTGAACTTGACCAGCTCGCCCTTGCTGATGGTCAAGGTGACATCCACCACGCTGCCGCTGTCCGATTTTTTAATTTTCGGATCGACCTCGGCAAAAGCGTAGCCCTGCTCGGCGCAGAGGTCGGTCAGCTTGAGAATATCCTCCTGCATGACTTTGCGGCTGAAGAACTCCTGCTTGCGGATGTCCAGCATCGCCAGCAGCTCCTCGCGGCTTTTGAGCAGGTCGCCCTGGACATCCACCTCGCCCAGCTTGTAGCGCGGCCCTTCCTCAATAGGAAAAGTGATCAGGATGTCTTCACCTTCCTCCTTGACCTCCGGCTCGCCCACTTTTGCCTCAATAAAACCGTGGTCGGCGTAAAAAGCGGTCAGCCGGGCGGCATCCTGCTTGAGCACGTCATTCTTGAGTGTGCCGGAGCCAGTGAGCCAAGAGGCGTACCATTTCCATGTGCCGGTCTGAAGCTCACCCTTCAGCTCGTCCTCATCAAAAGATTTGTTCCCGGAAAAATGAATCTCGGCGATGGACATCTTCGTCCCTTCGTTGATCTCGAAGAGCACTTCGGTGTTTTTCGGGTCGGACTCATTGATTTTGAAGCTGCTCTTGGCCGAAGAATAGCCTTTGCTCCGATACAGCTCGTCGATCTTCTTCACTGCCTCGTTGAGCGCGGCAGGATTGAGAATGCTGTTCGCTTTAATGCCCGCCGCGTCCTGCACGTCCTTTTCATCCAGCTTGTCGATGCCGGTGAAGGTGATTTTGTGGATCAGCGGCTTCTCCTGCACCTGGAAGACCACCTTCTTGCCCTTGGGCGAATCTGCGACTTCTATGGTCACATTGTCGAAATAGCCCATTTTAAAAATGGACTTCAGATCATCCCGCAGCTTGTCCGGGCTGTAGGGATCACCGGGCTTGGTGCTGATTTTGCCGAGTATCGCGCCGGAGTCAATACGCTCGTTGCCTACCGGAGCCACTGAAGCGACAGTCAGCTCGCTGTTGGTCCGGCCCAGAACTTCAGTCAGCAGCTCCTCCAGCACCAAGGCCAGTTCGGCTGAGGATGCGCCTTCTTTGTAAACCGGCTGAGACTTACCCGGCTCCAGCAGGTCAATAATCTGCATGTCCACAGAAATACGCCTGCCGATCACGCTCAGGCTGCCAACAGCGGCATAGTCCATGCCGCCATGCTCCAAGGCTTTTGTCA
>NZ_JBLWEP010000110.1:0-7908 GCF_048287355.1 Candidatus Electronema sp. TJ | reverse complement strand
GTGCATCCCAGCGCGAAGGTGCATGTCTCGCTGATTTGTCCCGACGCAGGCAAGCGCGAGCTGTTGCGCGGTTTCAGCGGCTCCGTCTGCGCCATGACCCGCGCTGAGAGCCTCGATATTGCCGAATCCGGCGCAGTGCCGGATGATGCGGCTCACGCGCTGGTGAACGGCGTTGAGGTGGTGGTGCCGCTCAAGGAGCTGATTGACGTGGATGCCGAACTCGACAAACTGGCCCGCGAGCGCAAGGTGCTGGAGCAGGACTTGCAGCGGGTGTGCGGCAAGCTCGGCAATGAGAACTTCCTCCGCAATGCGCCGCCAGAGGTGGTGGCCAAGGAGCAGGCCAAGCTGGAGGAGCTGAACGCGCGGATAGCGAAGAATGAGGAGTCGAGGGAGAGGTTGGGGAAGCTGCATCAGTAGTAAAAGAAGGGTGAAGGGGCAGGTGTGGCCTGCCCCTTTAAGCGTATCAACTGATTACAGATGATGCTGCACGGATTGCGCCGATTGTCACTCCATAATTAAATCCACTGAAATAACTGCATCCGCCATTGGTATGAACTCCAACAATCCTGCCATCGGTCGTCAGAATCGGCGAGCCAGATGAACCACCTTCCGTGTCGAGGCTGTTGTATGCAATCTGACCAGCTTTGTTATGCAGCATAGAGCCTGCTTCCACTTTTTTTGGCCGCCCTGACGGATGCTGGATCAAGCACAGCATGGCACCAGATTGGGTGACATCCTGCTCGGCAAACTGAAATGTTCCATATATCTCGCCTGGCAGCTTCCCGGACGCATTCCTTCCCAATCGTACAATTGCAAAATCCAAACCTCCTGATCGGTATTCCAGCAATGCTTCAACAGGAAATGACTCACCAAGCCTTTCTTGCTTGGTTTGGCCATTGATTTGAAAGTTGAAATTGACCCGCATGAGAGTGGCTATTTCAGCAGATTCAACAGTTATTCCATTACGAGATGGTCGCTGCCATCCGCCGCCGTATTGATCAAAGCAGTGTCCGGCTGTAATAAACATATCGTTCGTAAACAACCCGCCGCTGCCCCAGCGTACTCCGGTAACATTTCCTGGTGACTCATTAGAACCGTTAAAACGTTGATGCAGGTCGTCTAACCATTGCAGTTGACCGATTGGAGGTTCATAACGATCAACAAACTCTCGTGTGACACCAAGAGTCCCATCGTACAACTCGACATCTTGAGTATCATCCACCCCACATAGACTCTCATAGGCGTATCGTTCGATTTCAGCATCAAGACGGCCAAGTTCAAGTGATAACACCTCGCGCCGACGCAGCATATCCTGCAAAGGCTTCTCAGGTTCTGCTGAAGTTCTAAACATCATAATCGCCGCAGCCTCAACATGCGGCGGACGAGGCAGAGCAACTGGTTTTGGATTCATGATTGACCTCCCTGAAATTAGATTGAAAGGGGTGCCTGCACCATTCCGGCACCTATTGAACCTGTATCTGTATTGGCAAGAGGATTCTTTGTAGCGTTAGCCAACAGTGCAGAATATAAGGAACCTGGATTGAACAGGTCTCCAGTGCTGCCTAGTTTCTCCACCCAAAGTGCCGCAACACCTGCGACATGCGGTGTTGCCATAGATGTGCCGCTCATGCTCGCCCATCCTCCTCCAACCGCAGCAGAGACGACATCAACGCCCGGCGCGACGATCTGAGCGCGAGCATTTGAGAATGATGCTACTTCCCACTTGTCTGCTTTCAAGCCGACTGCACCTACAGGGAATAACTCTGCCGCTGGCAGCCCTGCGTCGAGCACGAATGCTGGCCGATCACTTTCGTTGCCGCTTGCTGCAACAAACAGGACATTCTTCCGTTGGGATTCAAGAAACGCACGTAGTGTAGCTATGCCTTTTATGATATCGTTCTGTTGCCGCATAGCTTTCTGCGTGGCGAGTGCTGGATTCATGCCTGACCGGATCAATCGTTCAGTGTTGCCTGGCAAATCGTAGCCAAGTGACATAGAAATCACCGATGCGTTTTCCTCCATAACCGCCCAGTACATGCCCTTCAGCAACATTTCGAGTGTGCCACCATTTGTTCCAATAACTTTGCCTATGCAAAGTTTAGTCACACCTGGAGCAATCCCCACACGCACATCATCCACAATCGTACCGCATACCGTCCCTGCACAGTGTGTACCGTGTCCCTCTTTGTCTGTTACGTCATCTATACTGTTTCCTTCTCCAGTAAAATCTCGCTTTGCAAGTTTTTTGCCTTTGAACGCGGGATGAGTGGCATCAATTCCTGTATCGAGCACAGCTACAGTGACTCCTTGGCCTGTAAATGGACAGGTGTCGGCATTCACAGCCAAAAGTCCTTCTGGCATTCGGAGAGTGCCTGCTGTTTTTAACGATATTGCATCCGATACATAACGTGCTTTTGGTTGAACGAGAGAAAAGACAACATCTGGATCAGCCACCATAACAGTACTTGGGTCAGATCGTAATTGTTCGGCATCAGATTCATGCCCATCTATCGTATCAATAGATATTGAAATTTTTTCTGGAGATTCTCCAGTAAGATCAATTGATCCTCTAGTAACTTTTGCAGACATCCAGGAAACAGGATCAGAGAAGTAAGATGCTCTCTTTCGATAATAAACATGTTCAATGTCAGCGTTGGTTCTAATGACTAAATATCGTGTTGACATGATGTATCTCCTTTTGTGTAAAATTGACAAGCTTGCTTTTAGCCACACTACCATAGTAGTGTATCATACCGATAAAAAAAGTTGTAGAGGACGCGCACAAAAAACTAACCTTTCGCAGCGAGGCGGACGTACATCCCAGCGCGAAGGTGCATGTCACCCTGATTTGTCCCGACGCAGGCAAACGCGAGCTGCTGCGCTCTTTCAGCGGCTCCATCTGCGCCATGACCCGTGCTGAGAGCATTGACATTGCTGATTCCGGCGCGGTGCCGGATGATGCCGCTCATGCGCTGGTGAGCGGCGTTGAGGTGGTGGTGCCGCTCAAGGAGCTGATTGACGTGGAGTGGAGGCCGAGCTGGACAACCTCTGCACATCTCTGGCCAAACGGGACGTGGAATTGACAGCGACGGCCTTGGCTGCCTGCGATGCAGCAGCTTTTGTTGCAGGGGAAATGATGGCGCAGGACAAAACAGCCTGCATGAACTTGAAAGGCCGCGTGAACCGCCCTGTTTCACACTTCAATCAGGCTGTTTCACGCTTAAAACAACACGATTCACGTTTAAAACGGTCTGGTTCACGCTTGAATTAAAGCGATTGAAGCATGAACCAGGCTGATTCACACGTAAATCAGCCTGATTGAAGCGTGAATCAGGGCAATGTAACTGTGAAACAGAACGGTTCAAGCGTGCTTTGCGGAGAGAAAAGCCGCATGCTGCTCAGCAGAAAAAGCTGACGGCGCGGCGAAATCTTGAATGATCAAGGGATTTGGCCCGCTGCCCATGAGATGCGATTCATTCCACGGTCAGCACAGCGACATACTCGTTCAGCGCGATGGTTTGCCCGGCTTCCGGGTAGGGCTTCAGCTCTTTGAGCGTGATCATATGCCCGCTGGTGCGGTAGCTTTGTGGAAACTGCGGATTGGTGTTCAGCACCGCCGCGTGGTTGCCGTCGCCGCTCAGTTCCAACACGATTTCAGCATTGCCCGGCCATGCGCACTCCATTCCGTTCGGGCAGCGCGAGTCGTTCGTGACGGAGGCGAAGTGAATGCGGAGACCGCCTTCCTCAAGCGTGCCACCGTGCTTCAGCTCAATAGGTTTGGGCGGCTGAGGCGGCGCTTCAGGTTTGTCATTGACGCAAGAAACCATAGCCAAGCAGCCGCAGAGCAGCAGCATCTTCCTCATCATGTTTGCCTCCATCTGTTTGATCAAGTGAATTGGAACGGGCGGCCCGCTGCGCAGTTCGCCGCAATCATAGTCAGCTCAGTATATTGATTTTCCAAAGAACGCACCAGCGCAAACTGTGTTCTGGCCCGAAAAAGATTCTGTTCCTGGCGCACTGCCTTGAAATAGCGGCTGCCTGCGAGATAGTCGCTGTAAAAGCGCAGGCCCAGCTCCAGACTGATCAGCCGCGCACTGTCAGCTATGAGCCGCAAGTCGCCGGGCTTGAGCAGCGCGGCGGCGCGGGAAAAATAACCTTCCAGCACGGCGGCGAAGAAATCTTTTCGGAACACAACTTGATCCAGATTCTCGATCTCTTCGCCCAGCGGATTGCAGCAGGAGCGCAGGCAGTCGCCGAGGTCGTGCAGGATAAGGCCGGGCTTGACTGTGTCGAGATCAAGCAGGCTGATGACCTGCCGCCGGTCGTGCGAAAAAAGAAAGTTGCCGACCTTGGGATCACCGTGCACGGGCTGCACGCTGATCTCGCCACGCCGCCGGGCCTGCTCAAGCAGAAAGATGTCCGCCCTGCGCTGATGGATGAAGTCGCGGCAGTCGGCAGCCTCGGGCTGGCAGAGATCCATTAGGCGCGTCTCGTATTCAGCCAGATAGAGCGGGGTGTTGTGAAAGCCGGGCAGCGTGTCGGCCAGCGGAGGCGGAGGTAGGGCAGCCAAAAGCTGATGAAAGAGTCCCAGCGCGGTGCCGATTTCCCGAGCCTGCTCCGCATTCTCGATCACTTCAAGGACTGAGCCGTCGAGATATGAGAGCAGCCGCCAGCAGGCTCCGTTGCTGTCCGTCCAGCTGTTCAGGCCTGCCGGACTGCTGAACACCTCAAAGACTTTGAACGAATTGTCCGCAGGCAGGGATATGCGGAGATGCTCCGTCACCCGGCAGAGATTGGCCTGCACCAGCGATGGGTCAGGAAAAACTGCCGGATTCAGCCGCTGAAGGACGTATTTTCCTCCTGCCGCTGTGACTGCCAGCCAAGTGTCATTGACCCTGCCGCTGCCCAGCGGCACGAGCGAGACCAGCTCCTCGTTTGGCCGGAGAAAGGCGAAGGCTCCGCAGGCAAGGGCGTTCATGACAGCTGCTCCGCTGGGTATTTTTTCGCATTGAGGACAACCTTGCGCCGGGCAGCATCAAGCAGATCAATGTCCAGACGGTCAGCCATGCGGACAAGATAAATCAGCACGTCCGCCATCTCCAAGGCTGCGGCCTCGCGCTGCCTTGTGTCCAGCTCAATGCTCTGCTGCTCTGTCAGCCACTGAAAATGCTCGGTCAGTTCAGCAGCCTCGACGCTCAGGGCCATGGCCAGATTTTTCGGGCTATGAAACCGCTCCCAGCCGCGCTCGGCAGCGAAGCCGCGCAGAAAGACAGCCAATTCTTCCAAAGAATTGAAAGGCATGATCAGCGTTTGGAAAAAGAAAAGGGCAGGCGCATGGCCTGCCCCGCGTCAGTTTGCAGACGGAACTCGTCTCATTCCTCGTACTTCAGAGCCACGTAGCGGCTGAACTCTCCCGCCCGCACCTTGAGGAGCACTTGGCTGCCGCCTTTTTTCAGAGCATCCTTCAGATCGGAGAAGCTGCGCACCCGCACCCGGTTGACCTCCTCAATGAGCTGGCCCGGCTCAATGCCGACATTATCCGCCGGGCTGTTGGCCTCGACTTCGGCAACAAGCACGCCTTGGCCTTTGCTGTAGCCGAACTGCTCGGCCAATTCAGGTGTAAGCTCCTGCAAGGTCAGGCCCAGCTTGTCCATGAGCGAGCCGTCCTGCTGCTTCATCTTGCTCTTGCCGCCCTCACTGAAATCAGAAGGCTGCTCGGCGATCAGCACGCTCACCTGCTGTTTGCGGCCGTCCCGGATGATGTCCAAGGTGACAGCTGTGCCGGGCGCAATCATCGCAATCCGGTTGCGCAGGTCGCTCACATCATTCAAGGTCGAGCCGTTGAGAGCAAGAACAACATCGCCTTGCTTCAGTCCGGCCTTTTCAGCGGGCGAGCCAGACGTGACTTCAGAGACGAGAATGCCTTCGGTCTTGCCTAGACCGAAGGACTGCGCCAGGTTGTCGTCCACATCTTGAATGATCAGGCCCAGCCAGCCCCGGATCACCTTGCCGTGGCTGCGCAGCTGCTCCTCAATGGATTTGGCCATGTTGATCGGAATGGCGAAACCGATGCCGATGTTGCCGCCACTGCCGGAAAAAATGGCAGTGTTGATGCCTACAGCTTGGCCCTTGATATTCAGGAGTGGACCGCCGGAGTTGCCAAGATTGATGGCTGCGTCGGTTTGAATGAAGTTCTCGTATTCACTGATGCCGATTTTGTTGCGACCGGTGGCTGAAACCACGCCTACAGTTACGCTCTGGCTCAGTTCAAAGGGGCTGCCAATAGCGATCACCCATTCGCCGACTTCCAGCTCGTTGGAATTGCCTAACGGCAGGGTGGGCAGATTGCTGCCTTCGATCTTGATCAGCGCCACGTCAGACTGCGGATCAGTGCCAACGACTTTGGCGTTGAACTCGCGCTTGTCCGCCAGCTTGACGGTAATTTTATCCGCTTCCTCAACCACATGGTTGTTCGTCAGGATCAGGCCGTCCGGGGAGATGATGAAGCCGGAGCCGGCTCCCTGCCGTTTGAACGGTCGCTGCGGTTGCTGTGGACTTTGCGGCTGCTGAGGGCGCTGCTGCTGGAACTGATCTCCGAAGAAACGGCGCAGAAACTCATCCGCGCCGAACATTTCCTCAAACCGCCTGCTGTCTCGCTTGATGTTTTTCTCCACGCTGATGTACACCACCGCCGGCCCGGCTTTCTTCACCACCGAGCTGAAGGCTTTGCTGGAACGCTCCAGCGCAAGAACATCATCCTGCGCGGCGGCTTGCGGCGGCGCGGACAGGGCAAGACCGCAGAACGAGATGAAACATGCGGCTGTCAGACGCAGCCGCGCCAACGTGCGCTTCTCGAAGATCATTTTTGCAGCTCCACGGGTTGAAGGCTTGTTGAGAGATGCAGGCTTCTGACCTGCGGACATAGTGTTATACTTGACAGGAAAATCGTCAAGCGGTATTGCGCTCGTCCGCGCCGTTTTTCAGCGTCCTTCAGGGCCATCTTATTTGCGTCGGCACAAGTTTGATCTCAAAAAGCGAAGGCCAGAGCTTGCCGGTGACGAAAAGCCTGTCCGCTGCCGGATCGTGCATGATGCCGTTGAGGACATCCTCGTCGCCTTTGCCGGGCTGGCGCATCTGGGCTGATATTTCCGACAGGTCGAGCCAAGATGTCACCGCCCCGCTCTCCGGGCTGATGATTGCGATCCGGGTCTCTTTCCACACATTGGCGTAGACCGAGCCTTTGACGTATTCCAGCTCGTTGAGGCGGTCAATTTCCCGTCCTTGATCGCGCACGGTGAGCCGCCGCTGCTCGTTCATGCTCTCCGGGTCGAGAAAATAGAGTGTGGACGAGCCGTCGCTGACGATCAGACTTCTGCCGTCATGAGTGATGCCCCAGCCCTCGCGTGGCCACGGCCATGTGCGCACCAGCTCGAAGCTGCGTTTGTCGTATTGGAAAATCAGCCTGTTGTCCCATGTCAGCTGATAGATTGAATTCTTAAGCACCGTCAGCCCTTCGGCAAAGATATCCCTGCTGTGCTCCAGCCGCTGCTCGACCCTGCCGCTTTCAAGATCGACCCGGCGCAAGGAGGAATAACCGTTCAGGCCGGTGCTTTCATACATCTCGCCTTTGTCCCAAGCCAAACCTTGGGTGAACGCGTTCTGATCATGGGCATATTCTTTGACCGCTTCGCCGATGAAATGGGCCGGAACGGTTTCAGGCTCTTCGCGGCTGCATCCCTTCAGGACGGGCGGCAGGGCGGCCAGAAACAGAGCTGTGAGCAATTGCGCGGCCATGCGTCTGCCGCAAGACAATTCCATGCGTGTGCACCTCCTTGCTGATTTGCTAAAACATCACCCAAGTTGCGACCTGCAACAACTTGGGTTGTCACTGCTTCTTGAGGATTTCTC
>NZ_JBLWEP010000109.1:0-8117 GCF_048287355.1 Candidatus Electronema sp. TJ | reverse complement strand
GCGTTTCTTCTGCAGCTGGATTTTCAGCGCCTTTTTTTTGAGCCAGGAAGCAAGGTCCTGCCGGATGACACCGAGCATGCGGGAAATGCCCCTCTAATGCTCGGTCGTTCATGACAAGCACCGATTATTTCTTCCTTCTTCTTTTCGCTGCGATGCAGCGCCGCACGTTTGTTGCAGTCTTTGCACCAATGCCGCTGCCGACCTTGAGCATTATGCCCGTTTTTCACGATGCTCACGCTGTCCAGCAGCGGCATCGGCGGGTGATGATTTCTTGTATCCTCTCCCTGTACTAACTCATCACTTGCTATTTAGCCACTACCTTTTCATGAACTCGCAACACGACTCTTCATTGTCCGCTGCAATCTCAATTTGAGAGCATCACTTGCTAGTTGACCACCACCCTTTTTTAAGAGTGGCACATTAGGTAGGCGTTTATTATTTTTTTGACAATCCCGCCCGCCGGTGCTAAACCCCATGCTGTAGGTTTGATTATGAACTCGAAATTTGCCCATCCATGCCCGTTTACGACCGCAGCAAGCTGAACGAGCTGCTCCGCGAGATCAGCGGCGGCGCGCCGTGCCCGGCCCTGCTGCTTTTCGGCGAACGCTCGCTCTGCCAGCAGGCTGCTGAGCAGGTCTGCACGGCCCTCTGCGCCAAGGGCGGCACGGTGCACACCATTGACGGCGACAGCGAAGACCACGGCAGCACCTTGGCCAAGTTGCGCAGCTTCAGCCTGCTCGGCGGCAGGCAGGTTTTCCGGGTCAATGGCAGCAGGCTTTTTCTTTCCAAAAATGTCGCCGAGGCAATCTGGAAAAAAGCGGTCAAAGCCTGGGAGGAGGGCAGTGCGGACAAGGCGGGGCGGCAGCTCCGGGCCATGCTTGCCGCCGCTGGATTGGACAGCGCGGACGATCCCGGCAGCCTGAGCGAGGAGCAGTGGAAAAAATGCTTCGGCTTTGCCAAGCCCGCAGGCAATCTGAGCTGGACTGGCACGGTGCTCGGCCAGATGGAGGCGGCCAAATCCGGCCTTGCTGCCGGAGACGCGGGCGAGCTGCTGCTGGCGGCCTTGGAAAGCGGTCTGCCCAAAAACAACACGCTGCTTCTGCTGGCCGAAGAGCTGGACAAACGCAAGAAGCTGTACAAATCCTTCAGCGCGAAATTCGCTGTGCTTGATTTGAGCGTGGACACAGGCTCATCTTCGCAGGCGAAAAAAGAGCAGGAGGCTGTGCTGCGCGAGCAGATCGGCAAGACGCTGCAAGCATTCGGTAAAACGCTGGACAAGGGCGTGATTGAGCAGCTACTGGAGCGGGTCGGTTTCCATCCAGCGGCGGCGGTGATGGAGACGGAGAAGCTGGCTCTTTCGGTCGGCGACGCACCTCGGATCACGCTGGACGATCTCAACCGCATGGTGGGCCGCACCCGCGAAGAGGCCGTTTTTGAGCTGACTGAGGCGGTGGGCAATAAAAATTTGGAAAAAGCTCTGTTCATTGCAGGCCGCCTGCAAGAAAACGGCATCCACGGCTTGGCGGTACTGGCAACCCTGCGCAATTACGTTCGCAGCCTGCTCCTTTTCCGTTCGTTGCTGGAGCAGGAGCAATATCACTGGCGGTCCAGCATGGCTGCCAATGTTTTTCAGGAGCAGTGCCTGCCGCTGCTGAAGGCCAATCCGCGCTGGCAGAGCGAGCTGTCCGGCCATCCCTTTGCGTTGTATATGAAATTCAAGACCGCCGCCGGATTTCCGCTGCCGCTGCTGCGGGACTGGATGCAGCTCCTGCTCGCCGCTGACCGGCGGCTGAAAGGCTCGCCCATCGCTGCCGACACTGTGGTGCAGCACACGGTGCTGGCCATGATGATAAGGCGATGATAATCCGCCCTCTTCGTGAAAGGGAACTTGCAAAATTAAAATCGGGCATTATACAATACAAGAAGGAACCAGCGTTTTTCCTGTTCCGGCAGGCCCCTGCGCGCGGGGCCAAGCAGCCGGGGCGCAAATTCAGCACAGCGGTCAGCAGCAGCATGAGTACAACCACTTATTCGGGAACCAAGGAAGAAACCTTGCTCAAAGACCGGGAGAAGCTCCAAGAGCCTCCCTTCTACAAGGTTCTTCTGCACAACGACGACTATACGACCATGGATTTTGTGGTCATGATACTGGAGATGATTTTCGGCAAAAGCACGGAGGAAGCCACTGCGATCATGCTCAATGTCCATCATCAGGGGTGTGGCGTGGCCGGTATTTACACCCGTGAAATCGGTGAAACTAAGGTCGCGGAAGTGCATCAACTGGCCCGGCAGAATGAGTACCCGTTGCGATGCTCCTTGGAGCGGGCCTGAGCAGCCGCGCATGACTCTGAACGTAAAATTTTCACATAGAAGGCGGCCATCATGTTAAGCAGAAAATTGGAGCTGGCCCTTATCAAGGCCATAAAAGAAGCGAAAGCGAAGAAGCATGAGTATGTGACCGTCGAGCACATGCTCTGGGGTCTGCTGCATGACGACATGACCTCCCAGATTATTGAGAAATGCGGCGGCAGCAATGAATCGCTGAAAGAGCGGCTGGAGGAGTTCCTTTCCGCAGGCATTCCCTTGCTTCAGACCGGCAAGGCCGAGCCGTCCCAGACCGTGGCCTTCAACCGCGTCCTTCAGCGGGCGGTAAATCATGTTCAGAGCGCGGGCAAGCGCGAGGTGGACACCGGCGACGTGCTGGTCTCGATTTTTGCCGAGCCGGACTCGCACGCCGTGTATTTCCTCGGCAGCGAGGGCGTGGGCCGGATGGAAGTGATGGAGTATCTTTCCCACCACATGGCTGAAAGCAGTGCGCCGAAAAATAATCCGCTGCCTATGGCCCGGCAGGCTGATCAGCCCGACAGCCCGGCCAAGGAGCAAAAAAAGAAGGCTGAGGGCGAGGATCCGCTGGAGCTTTATACGGTCAACTTTGCGGTGCTGGCGGCCAGCGGCAAGATTGATCCGCTCATCGGCAGGGGCAAGGAGCTGGAGCGGATGATGCAGGTGCTCTGCCGCCGCCGCAAGAATAACCCGCTGTTAGTCGGTGAACCGGGCGTGGGTAAGACCGCCATTGCTGAGGGCTTGGCTCTGCGCATTCACGAAGATGCCGTGACCCGCAAAAGCGAAACGCCCGATCCGGCCAAATTCGTTCCGGCTTTGCTGCAAGACACGACCATCTACATGCTCGACATGGGGGCATTGGTCGCTGGCACCAAGTACCGGGGCGATTTCGAGAAGCGGCTGAAGGCGGTGGTCAACACGGTTGAAAAAATGGAACGGGCCATCCTTTTTATTGACGAAATGCACACCATTGTTGGCGCAGGCGCGACCAGCGGCGGCTCAATGGATGCCTCCAATCTCCTCAAGCCCGCGCTCCAGTCGGGCAGCCTGCGCTGCATCGGCTCGACGACCTATGAGGAGTACAAGAACCACATTGAGAAAGACCGCGCCCTGTCGCGCCGCTTTCAGAAAATTGATGTGGAGGAGCCGTCGGTGGAGGACACCTGCGCCATTCTGCGCGGCCTCCAGCCCCGCTACGAGCAGCACCATCAGCTTACCTATTCGGAGGAGGCGATTTCCGCCGCCGCCGAGCTGGCCAACCGCTACATCAATGACCGCTTCCTGCCAGACAAGGCCATTGATGTGATGGACGAGGTGGGCGCGTCCATGCGCCTGGCCGGAAAAACCGGCTCGGTTGTCACGTTGGCCGATGTAGAGGCCATCGTCGGCAAGATGGCACGGGTGCCGGTGGTTTCCAAGGTCAATAATCAGACCGAAGGCCTGCGCCATTTGGAGCTCGACCTGAAGTCGGTGATTTTCGGCCAGGATGAGGCTATTATTGAAGTGGTGCGGGCGGTGAAGCGGGCGCGTGCAGGCTTGGGCAACCCCAACGCTCCTGCCGGTTCCTTCCTCTTTGCCGGGCCTACCGGCGTGGGCAAAACCGAGGTCGCCCGCCAGCTTGCTCAGTCGCTCTCCGTCCATTTTGAGCGGATTGATATGAGCGAGTACATGGAGAAGCACGCGGTTTCGCGGCTGATCGGTGCGCCTCCCGGCTACGTCGGCTTTGAGCAGGGTGGCCTGCTCACCGACGCGATCCGCAAGCACCCGCACACCGTGCTGCTGCTGGACGAAATCGAAAAGGCGCATCCGGATGTCTTTTCGATCCTGCTTCAGGTTATGGATCACTCCACCCTGACCGACAACAGCGGCAGGCGGGCGGATTTTCGCAACGTGATCCTGATCATGACCACCAACGCGGGCGCAAGGGAGATGACCGAGCGCACCATCGGCTTCACCGGCGACTCCAAGGGCAAGGAGCAGAAAGCCTTGAAAAATCTCTTCTCGCCGGAGTTCCGCAACCGTTTGGACAGCATCATCACCTTCCATCCGCTCCAGCTTGTGGCGGTGGAACGCATCGTCGGCAAGATGATTCACGAGCTGGAAAGCCAGCTTGCTGATAAAAATGTGACCATCAGCCTGACCACGGCGGCCCGCAAGCATTTGGCCGAGCAGGGCTACGATCCAGCCTTTGGCGCACGGCCTATGCGCCGCCTGATCATGAAGGAGATCGGCGACGTGCTCACCGAGGAAATTCTCTTCGGTAAACTGAGCAAGGGCGGCAAGGTGCAGGTCGGGTGCAGCAAAGGAAAAGTTACCTTCGAGTATTCCTGAACCGTTCGGCAGGCTGCCCTCAGTTCTCCGCAGCCTGCCGTTTTTCCTTCCTGAGTTGACAAGACTGTGTTTGTGGATGTAAAACAGTGCAGCCGGAAAAACGGAAGCCGTTCATGTGTTTCCTGCCTAAAAATCATTTGAAATTTGAATAGGTGTTCTTATGCGTCTGATGACGAGAATCAAAGCTGCGGTCTTGGTCGCCCTGCTCCTCTTTCTGCCCTGCGCGACCTTGGCGGCGAAAGCCATGCCCAATTTTCTCCTTCCCTCCGCCGTTGATGAGAAAAAAATCAGCAGCGACGAATTCAAGGATAAGGTGCTCTTAGTGACTTTTTTTGCCACGTGGTGCCCACCCTGCCGGGAGGAGATTCCTGAGTTCATCGGTCTACAGAAGGAGCTGAGCGAACGGGGTTTCTCTGTCTTGGGCATTTCCGTGGATGAGGGCGGCAGTAAGATCGTCAACAAACTGATTGAACAGACGAAAATCAATTATCCTGTGGTCATGGCTGATGAGTCTGTGCTGAACGGCTTCGGCGGTATCTCCGGTGTTCCCACCTCTTTTTTAGTCAACCGGAAAGGCAACGTGGTGAAAAGCTATCCCGGTTATGTGGCCCATGCCGTGTTGCGGCAGGACATTGACGAACTGCTGGCCGAACAAAGCGGGGCAAAGTAATTTTTCTTCTGAAAAATAGATAGTTAATAATGTCGATTTGGCTTTTTGTTGACAAAAAGTTGGGAACAAATTAAAATTTGTCTTAACTTATTTAGGACGGCATCTGTTCTGTCCTATAACGAACCATTTTTGAAGGAGAAAATTCTTATGAAGAAGACCGTTGCAGCAGTTATGGTTGCAGCTTTTGTTGCCGCCGCCGCCGTTGCCTTTGCCGCTAAGAGCGAAAATTGCAAGGTTGATGCAGTTGAAGGTGATAAAGTAACCATGACCTGCGAGAAAACCGAGCTGAAAGCTGGGACCGAAGTGAAAGTTCAGCCGAAGTCTGAAAAGAAGGTTGAGGGCTGCTGAAACACGGTCAGGCAGTTTTCTGTCGAGTGAAAAGCCAGTGACGGGAAGTAGTGTGTCACTGGCTTTTTTTATTGAGAATTTCTGAATAGAATTTAAGACAGATGCAGGCCATGCTTCTGGCAGCTGGGCTGGGCACCCGGCTGCGGCCTTATACCCTTGTCCGCCCGAAGCCGCTTTTTCCAATTTGCAACCGACCGTTGTTGCATATTTTATTCGACAAACTGGCTGTAGCGGGCTGCGGGACAACTGTGGTCAACTGCCATCATCTGGCTGGACAAATCGTTGCGGCTGCAGCGGAAAGGCCGGAGGTGATTGTGCAGCGTGAGGAGGAGGTGCTGGGCACTGGCGGCGGGCTGCGCAAGGCGATGGAAAATTTCGCTGACGGCCCGGTGCTGGTGATGAACGGTGACATATATCACGACATTAGTCTAAGCGGCCTGCTATTGGCTCATGCCGCTGGCGGTCGCGCCGTGACCTTGGCCTTGCACGACTGCCCCCGCTTCAACACGGTGCGGGTGCGTGGTGAGCGGGTCTGCGGCTTCGGGCCGACTCAGGCAGGCGAGACATTGCTGGCTTTCACCGGTCTGCATGTTGTTGAGCGAGAGGTGCTTGCCCGAATTCCTGCCCAAGGCTTTTTTCATATCATCGACCTCTATGAATATCTGGCGCAGGCTAGGCAAGTCGGCTGCGTCCGGGTGGACGGCTGCTTCTGGCAGGACATCGGCACTCTGGCGGACTACCTTGACCTGCATCGCCGCCTGCTGGCGGAAAGAATCCCTGCTTGGGAAATAAGTACACAGACAGAGGTAGGCGAGGGGGCTATTTTCAATAGTTGGGGTGCGGTAGGTGCGGGCGCGGTGATTGGCGCAGGAGCACAGCTTACCCGATGTATTGTTTGGGAAAACGCTGCCGTCCCGTCTGGCGTGGAACTGGCGGATCAGATTGTCATGCCCTGCTGCTGAGTCATTTTTGCTCAATTCCGCTGGGAGCGGTGAGTAAAAATGACTCGCACAGATGTGAACAATAAGTATTCTCATTTTGTATTCATGATGACTATCTGACAGGGCATCCATGAGGAATCATAAATGAACTTTCTGCATCTGTGTTATTTTAGATTCTTGGCACAGTTCTTGCAAGAGCTGTAGAGAGGTCAGGCCGCTGCGTCAGGACCAGTTCTATATCAGGGCCTCCTCCAGAAGAACTGCCAGATGCACGGTTTTGACCTCTTTTTTTCCTAATCGGGCCTGATGTTGCATCAGGCAACCGGAACAGGCCGTCGTGATGCAATCGGGCTTTCTTGCAAGGGCTTGAGCAGCGCAGCTGGCAAAAATACTCGCCGAGCTGTCCGGGTAAACCATATCAAACAATCCCCCTTGTCCGCAGCAGAGCGGGCTTTCCTCTGGTTCCAGCACAACACATCCAGCTAGTCGGAGCAGACGGCGCGGAGCACTCATCCCGTCTGGCAGAAAGCGGAGATGGCAGGGGTCATGATAAAAAACACGCAGGCCGCAGGCAGACTCCGCTGGCGGCAATGTCTCGCTGAAGAACGCACTGAACTCCCTCACCCGGTCGGCCAAGGTTTGCGCCTGTAGTCGCTGCGGATCATTTTCAGCGAACAACGACGGCAGGGCGAGCAGATGCGCTGCGCAGGACGAGCAGGAGGCGAGCACCGGCCCTGTAGTTTTGGCAAAGGCGGAGATGTTGCACCGGGCCAGTTCTCTGGCCAAATCCAGCCTGCCTGCGCTCCAAGCCGCCAAGCCGCAACAGCCTTGCCCAGCTGGAATCTGCACGCTGATGCCGCAGCGGCGCAGAAGGTGCTTAACAGCAGCGGCAATGGACGGCTGTAAATGGCGGGCGAAGCAGCCGGTGAAGTAATTGATGTGCGCGGCTAGGCTGGACGTGGCCGGGTTGTTATCCTGCTCCAGCGGCGCGGGCCGCTCCTCCAGCAGGGCCAAGCGTAAGCGCAGGCCAGAATCCGCAGGCAGGGCCAAGATCCGCCGGAGGCTTATGCCCGCTCGTACCAAGCCGTCGAGCAGGACAGGGCGTGCAAGGATAGTGCAGACAGCCGCTTTTTGGAGGCTGGTCGGGTAGAGCAGCGGCAGGCGGCTTCGGGTCTCTATGATCAGCTGGGTGATCGGCAGTCTGCGCGGGCAAACCTGCTCGCAGGCCCCGCAGAGCAGGCAGCGGGAAAAAATATCGGCGAAGAGGACGGACGGCGGTCCGGGGCGAACAGCCAGCAGGTGCATCCGGCCTCTGGCAGTGAAGATCTCACGGCCTTCGGCGCGGCAGACTGGGCAGACTGGGACGCATGCGCCGCATTTGGCGCAACTCGCATCAGCTATATTGCCTTTCTTCAATCTGTTAGCTCTCACCCAAGTTGTGACCTCTGCTGTTCACGGAAAAGTTTCTTGCGTATGCCGGGCGG
>NZ_JBLWEP010000108.1:0-8147 GCF_048287355.1 Candidatus Electronema sp. TJ | reverse complement strand
TCTCGCTGGCTGTCTCTTTTATGTGGGCACAACGAATAGTGGGATAGGTTCGTCTGTCCGAAGCCAGCCGCTTCGGACATCTGGCGACATTTCCAAGATGTTTCTCTCTTGACAGAAGCAACAAAAACGATTAAAATGTACTTCATTGAATGAAGGCGATGTAGCTCAGCCGGTTAGAGCATACGGCTCATATCCGTAGTGTCCGGGGTTCAAGTCCCTGCATCGCCACCAGCCAGTGATGATTTCAGATAGTTAGAAGTCATCTCCGTATAGATAGGTCAAAGTGAGATACAAAATCACGGCCAACTGTGATGCCGATCTTAAGTTGATTGGATTTTTTATGTCCACTGTCGTCCACTGTCCACTTTCTGCCTCGCCTCATGTTCAGGATATAGTGTCAATTATCGAATTCCTGCCCTTATCCTTATCCATTATCAGAAAAAATATTGCATAACAATGGTAACGGGTTAAATCCGTTGATCAGGATTTTTTTGAGTATCGTCCGCTCTCAAAAAATATACCTGTTACCCAAGTTGTGACTTATAACATTGTTTTTTTGATGCCGTAAGCCAAGATAAAAAGAAAAGCCTTCAATTTATCTTCATGCGAGGTGACATCATGAATATGCGCTGAAAATCTTTGGGTGATGACGCTGAATGCTGACTCGAAACACTTTCAGGTGAACGTCTCATTCCTCAAGCTCATCCTCACCATTATATGCTTTAGTCTCCATAAAAAATGACGCTTTTGGCAGGAAAAGAAGAATCAGGCAAAGAAGTTGTGTCTGAATATGCCCCTGAAGATAAAAATATTTCGACAGGAATTCCTGATTCTGGCATAAGCGCATGAACTTTCAATATTCCTTCCGGCTTGGAACACGTCTCCGGAAGCATTCGTCCTGATATATTTTGCAGCACTGTATGCTGATGTTGCGGCAGACAGGGACAGGAAAACTGTCGCGCGCGCGAGGCGAGATAAATTCTCAATGAATCCAATTCATGAAATGGCACGGCAAGCTGACTCATCAGGCCGCGCCAGACGGATTCAGGAATTCTGCCCGAACGGCGGATGAACTGACTTTTTGAAAATATGACAGGCGCATATCCATGCCGCTTTTTCTTTCAGCATTTTTTTCTTACCGACATAGTTCATCTGCATTGGCCATTATTTTAATTTTCAATTCTCATAAGGAGTCAATCTGCTCAGAAACTCTATGAAGTACGGATTCGTTTCAGCGGGATTTTTTTCTCAGCTCAGAACCAACTGTATTTCTTGAAATGTCAATATTTCTGATTATATCTTTAACTCATATGCTGTTAATAATCTATATTTAGACCTGCTCATTAACACTAGTATTGTAAGTACAGTCATGCTGAAAGCTCTTTCAGCATTTTTTTGTGGCGATACCAATATGTTCCTTTTTCGCTGCGACCGTTCTTGAACAAGTCCTCGGCTCCGCAGTGCCGACAGTTGATTTCGATATACTGTTTCTAACAACGGAACAATATACCACAAATTATCGATCAACGGATTTAACCCGGCACCTCCGGGAATTCACCAGCCAGCCGGTCGAGCGCGGCCTGATCGAACATATTCTTCAACGCAGGCATCTGGGCCCCGTCCGGCCTCAACAACCAGTTGCCATCATCCAAGACAGCAGCATCCGCGACCGGCTTGCGGATGTTGACCCCTTTATGCTCATATTGTCAGTACCGCGCCTGTCCTGATTGCCGTTTACCTTGATCAGGAAAAGATGTATGATCGGGTCAAAGATCATCAAGCTGCCGGGGCCTGCATCCAGAACATGCTTCTGGCCGCTCATGCGTTGGGGCTGGGCGCGGTCTGGCTCGGTCAGATTTTGGCGAATAAAGACCGTGTGAATAAGGTGCTGGGGCTGAACGATCAGCATGAGCTGGCCGCTGTGCTCGCTGTCGGCCATCCTCTGCACAGAAACCAGCAGTCCCTGCGGCAGCCTTTGGAAACCTTCATCCTGCACGAATTTGGAGAAAACAACCTATGAAGAAGCCAGTGAAACTTCTGCTCCTCGCCCTTGCCGCTGCCTCGCTGCTGCTGTCCGGCTGCGTCCTGCCCTCCTCATCGATGCGCATGGACTACGGCGGACTGCCGCCCATTCCCGGTTTTGCCGATGACATCCACGACATCGCCCTGCCCGGAGAGATGGAATGGGACCGCGCCCGCTCGATGGCCATCAAAACAGAGTCCTTTCATGGCGGAGTCTGGCATTATGCCGGCAGTGTCGAAGCCATGTCCCTCAAAGACTACATGATCAACTCCATGCAGGATGCAAAATGGAAATTAGTCGGCGAGGCTGCGTCCTCCGACATCATGTTCGCCTTTGTCAAGCCGCATAAAACCTGCATGATCATCATTTCCGAAGGCCGTTTCGGCAAAACCGGCCTCACCCTTTACGTGACCATTGACAAAACGGCTGCGGTCAAGCTGAATCCTTTTGGCGAGCCTTCGGTCAAGCAGGAGCAGGAGCCGCCAGCGTTCTGATGCGGGACAAGAAAATCCTCTTCGGGGTCTGCGGCTCAATTGCCGCTTTCAAGGCCGCAGGCTGGGTGAGCAGCTTGGCCCAAGAGGGTGCGCAGGTGCATGTGGTGATGACAGCAGCTGCGACCCGCTTTGTCACCCCGCTCACCTTTTCCGCCCTTTCCGGCAACCCGGCGCACAGTGAACTCTTTGCCGCAGGCATGGAGCACATCGCCCTGTCTGCGGCTGCGGACGCGGTGCTGATCGCCCCGGCCACAGCTCAGACTATCGCCCGCTTGGCGCATGGCTTGGCTGATGATCTGCTGGCCGCCTCAGTCTTGGCCTGCGCCGCGCCAGTGCTGATTTGTCCGGCCATGAATTGCCGAATGCTGGCTCATCCGGCCACGCAGCGGAATTTAGCTGTGCTGCGTGAATACGGCTGCCGGATTGTGGAGCCGGACAGCGGACGGCTGGCCTGCGGGGAGGAGGGTACAGGCCGTCTTGCGGAGTGGGACACGGTGCGCGAGGCTCTGCTCGGTCTGCTGGCCAAGCAGGATATGGCTGGAGAAAGGGTGCTGATCACTGCCGGGCCGACGCAAGAGCCGCTGGACCCGGCCCGCTTCCTCAGCAACCGTTCCAGCGGCAAGATGGGCTACGCCTTGGCGAGGACAGCGCGGCGGCGCGGTGCCGAGGTCACGCTGATTTCCGGGCCGGTCGCCCTTGCCCCGCCGCCTGACATGAACGTGATTCCGGTGCGCACAGCCTTGGAAATGGCCGAGGCGGTCAGCCGCCACGCCACTGCCGCCTCCATCGTGGTCAAGGCGGCGGCGGTGGCCGATTTCCGCGCCGCCGCCTTTTCCGCCCAGAAAATCAAAAAGACAGCAGCGGATCTGCTGCTGGCTTTGGCCGCCAACCCGGACATCCTAGCCGCCTTGGGCAGCAAACGGCGGTCTGGTCAGCTGTTGATCGGCTTTGCGGCGGAAAGCAGCAGTCATGAGGCGGAAGGCCGCCGCAAGCTGCTGGCCAAGAACGCCGACCTGATCGTGGTCAACGACATCCTCGGCAGCAGCACCGGCTTTGAGGCGGACACCAACCAAGTCACCCTGATCACGCGGAACTCGTCAGAAACCTTGGAGCTGCTCTCCAAGGAGGAGACGGCGGACCGCATCTGGGACAAGGCCCTCTGTCTGCTGCAAGACAGAGCAGCAGTAGGCGCGGAGAACAGAGCATGAAGCAGCGCATCCGAGGCTATTTTGCCAAAATGAAGGGCGTGAAAGGCGCAGGCCATCCGCCGCATGAGAATCTTTTCGAGAACATCTTCTGGTCGTGGCTCGGCGGCTTTTTCGGCATCGCCGCCGTGGCGTGGCTGCACTACGGCTTTCTGCCAGAAAAAGAGCTGATTCTGATCATCGGCTCGTTCGGCGCATCCGCAGTGCTGATCTACGGCGTGGTGAAAAGCCCCTTTGCCCAGCCAAGAAATCTGCTCGGCGGCCACCTGATTTCCGCCCTGATTGGGGTCGCCTCCTACAAGCTTTGCGGCAATGTCATCTGGCTGTCCGCCGCCTTGGCCGTGGCCACGGCAATCGCCGCCATGCTCCTGACCAAAACCGTGCATCCGCCCGGCGGCGCGACCGCCCTGATTGCAGTTATCGGCAGCAATGACATTCACCAGCTCGGTTTTTTTTACGTTGTCGCCCCGGTCGGCCTTGGAGCGGCGGTCATGCTGCTCATCGCCCTGCTGGTCAACAACATCCCCAAGAATCGCCGCTATCCAGAATTCTGGTTTTAAAACATGGAACTGAGCAGGTCTGAACAGAAACGCAGAGTCAAGCAGCTGGAGGAGCTGGCTGAGGAGCTGGCCGCCCTGCCCGCTGCTGTGCTGAACGAGCTGCCTGCCGGAGAGGAATTGCGCAGTCAGCTCAAGGAAGCCGCCGGGCTGAAGCACGACGGGGCGAGAAAGCGGCTGATCAAGCACATCACCAAGCTGCTGCGCGAAGAGGACTCGCCGGAGCCGCTCTACCAGTTTCTTGCCGGGCGCAAAGGCAATGCCCTGCTCCGCAAAAAACGGCAGCATGAGCTGGAGCATCTGCGCGATGCCCTGATTGACGAGGCGATTGCCGCACAGCAGCTGGCCAGAGAGCGGCAGGAGGATTTCAGCGAAAGATGGCGGTCGCAGACTGCGGCGGAAATTGCGGCTGCGCTGCCGGGCACGGATCCGAGCGAGCTGTCCCGGCTGGCCTTTTTCTTCGCTGTCAGCCGCAATCCCCGCCATAGCCGCGAGCTGTTCCGCCTTCTTCGCGCCGCGCAGGAGCAGCATGACAGAAATTCTCCCGCAACACCCTGAGCGTCACAGTTTTTTTTCCCTTGGCAGGGCGAATCACCCTGCCTTCCTGTATCCCACAATCATGCAGGTGGGATATATCAAGCCCGGAATCACCTGCTCGCTGGCCGGGAAATCCGTCATTTCCTCCAGCAGCTCCAAGCGGGCGGCCCGCAGCACATTCGGCGCAAGGTAATCCATCATCGTGTGGCCCTGCTCGGTCAGCTTGATCGAACGGTTGAAGATGTAAGACGTGACCAGCCGCTTGGAGTAATAGTCGGAATTGCCGTCATTGACATGGCTTTCCAGCAGATTGCGGAACGGATGCTTGGCGAGAACTTGGATCACGCCTCCAGGTTTGGCGACGCGGATCATCTCCAGAAGCGTTTTCGGCACATCCTCGGCATGTTGAATGGCATAAAAGCTGGTCACGATGTCAAACAGCCCAGCTGCAAAAGGAAGCTGCTCCATCGGAGCCTGAACAAAGACACCGGCGGCCTTTTCCCGCGCCATCGCCAGCTCTTTTTCAGAAATATCCACGCCAGAAACAGCAGCTCCTTGAGCAGCATAACAGGCCGCATCATGACCAGAGCCGCAGCCGACATCAAGAAGGGCTTTTCCTGTCAACTCAGGCAGGAGTGAATAGAAATACCGTCTGGTCGCTTCCTCCAGCTCTTCGGTTCCCTTGGCGTATTTCTGCGCAAACTGATCATAGTTGCCCATCTTCTTTTCTCGTCAGGAATTCGGCTGCGTGTCTTCCTCGTCCTTCTCCTTTTTCGGGCCGGGATGGAACACTTTGAGGAAATCAAAAAGAAATTGGGCCGCATCTTTGATTTCCGGGCAGGCGTTTTCAAATTCGCGGATGCGCCGCGAGGCCCCGTACATACCTTCCATGCAGCGCGAGGTGGCCTGAAGCCGCTGATGATAGACCGACTGATGCAGCCGTTCCAGCAGCAGCTCAATGGGTTCAAGCCGTTTGACCTCAGCCAGACCCTCCTCAATATCGGCCAGCACCGCAGGCGAAAGATGCAGGGTTCCGGCATGTTCCTGCGCCAGACGGCTGGTGTCGTCAGCAATTGCCTGATAACCAGGCAAAGCCTTGCGCAGCATCTGCACTTCCGAAGCCTCAAGCGGGGGCAGATATTCCACGCCCAGCAGCGCTGCGACCTGCTCCATCAAGGTTCCTTCTTCTGGCATTTCAATCCTCCTGGCAAAGAGTTGAGAGATAGGCTGAACTTATTCCTCAGTGCCGCTACTGTCAAGCGAAAAAAGATGGGTTGAAGCGGGAAAACGGCAGTTTGGGAAAAGGAATCTCCTAAAAAGAAACAGAACGGTTCAGGGTGGAAAAAAGGCATCTCCTGATTGGAATCAGGAGATTTCAGGGTATAAAAAAGGCGGCTCCTTATTTGAATCAGGAAGTTCCTTTTTCGGAAAAGGGCGCGGCCTTTTCTGAAAAGCCTGCCTCGAAATGCCCGCAGGCGACGAAGCCGTTCTTGCGGAAAACCACCAGCGCATCAGGCCAGACAGCAGTTCCCCTTTGCTCGTCTTGGAATTTAAGCTGGTCTATTTCCGTTTTTTAAGACGGCATTCTTAATCTTGTTGAGATTCCTTCCGTCTTTTTTGATTAAATAGATCGACGAAAGAAGCGTCTATCTGACTATATTTCTTGACTTCTTCAGAAGAAGTAAAAAAATTACATTCATTAACTATCAGCTTCGTCAACGCATCTGGAAGATTATGCTTTTTCAACATACCATCGATTTCAACGAGAAAATCAGTATATCTTTTACAGTAAAAAGCCATCCCATGGCTAAGTGTTCGTATCAAATTGATCCTTCCTTGAAATTCTTTTTCAGCTAATTCTATTTTATTCTTGACGATACATACAGTTCTATCAAACAGGTTAATGAATGATTCTAAGCATATTCGTTCTTTTTCTTGTTCTGACATTGAATCATATTCAGTTATCTTCCTATTCTTCTCATTTTTGTTTTTGCTAAAGTTTTTGCTTGCTTCTATACCATAGACCAATCTCAACATAGTGTTATTCCTATGTTCTCCGCATAACAAAAGAGCATCCATGAAAGAATTACAGTATAGATCATGCAAAAATTTATTTCTAAACTCCATAAGAAGAATAAATTCTCCATATTCATCATCACTTATAACTTCAATATCAGACAATAAGTCAATTTTATTCTTAAACGAAAGCGATCCGCTTTTTCCAGATAATGATTTCTTTTTAAGGCTGTCTGGAATATCCAAGAGTTCCAAAAGAAGCGTATTGATATTTGCCTCTAATTTTAGAGCGCATTCAAGAATCTCGATTCTTAACTCCCGATTTATAGGAGTAGGTTCATCTATGAATTTTATACCCATTTTTTACATCTGGTGATTATATTGTTACAGATTGGAGGAAATATACTACGAGTTGTGTTCCAACTCCTCAATCTTCCCCTGCGCCTTTTTCAGCATGTGCGCCAATATCCCCATAATCTTGCCAATGCTGCTGATGTAATAAGACGGCTTGTCTATAAACACCGTGTCTTCGGCAAGTTTCAGGAATTTCCATTCATCGCCGGTGGTCACGGCTCCATAAATGCAGGGCAGATGCCGGTTTTCCTTCTCATTGTACAGCTTGGCAGCGTACATCTCCGCAATGCACTGTCCCAGCCCTGAAATAATGTCCTCATTTTTCGCCTCGACCACCGCCATGACTGGCACATCAAGGTAAAGCTGTTCAGCGGATTGGCTCAGGATGTAATCACAAAAGCCGCTCAGTCCTTTCTCACGGTCAACCGTGAAGTCAATCCCGGAAAAAAGACTGATGCTTTCCTCTATCATCTCCTTTGCTTCCACTAAAATGTTGATGATGATCAGCTCGGAGCGGGCTTTTTCCGTGTTGATGGACAATGCCAGCTGGACATTTCTGGCCAACGTCGCGGCAAGATAGGAACTGATCTCGGCCTCCGGCACCTCGTCAAATAATGAAACAGACTCAACCGTCTTCAGCTGAAACTCAGCCTTCACTTTCTTCAGGGTGAAATCGCTATAGACCATGATAAGTTCCGCTTATGTCTCGCTGTATTCAGCCGCTTTCAATAAACAAACAGCATGTTCTGAAACGGAAAAGTATTCTTCCAGCGATACGTCCGAAAATCACGCTGATCAGTGCTGAGTATCCGACCGTCACGCAGCTCTTCTGCCAAAACAACCAAGGATGCATCTGCCAAATCCATCGGCAGGTCAGTGTATTTTTCCATCAAATTGAGAATAAGACTGTAATGCTCCTCACGAAGGTCGAAAACAATGAAACTCCCTTGACGGAGACTGC
>NZ_JBLWEP010000107.1:7185-8308 GCF_048287355.1 Candidatus Electronema sp. TJ | reverse complement strand
AAGAAACTTTTCCGTGAACAGCAGAGGTCACAACTTGGGTTAATTTAAGAAATATTCTTCTTCACTGTGTTGCGCCTTGCTGACAAAAATGCGGCGAATATTCAATTTTGCAACAACAGAACAGATTTGACAAAGTGCAAGCGATCCTGTTTTTACGGACAACATATTGAATATGCTTTCTATTTATCCTAAGCATTCTCAGGCACAATTTTTGCAGCAAGAACCTGTAACACACCTGTTTCATTTTTCACAGAGGAAAAATTATGGGCGCTGCACTGCTGAAAGAACGGGAAGATCAGGTTCATGTCAAAGGCGAAAAGCCCTTCAACATCGTCTGCAATAAAGACAGCCTTGCCGGGGCAGTCAGCCAGCGGGCCTGCGTGTTCTGCGGCTCGCGGGTTGTGCTCTATCCCATTGCCGATGCCCTGCATTTGGTGCATGGCCCCATCGGCTGCGCAGTCTATACCTGGGACATTCGCGGCGCACTCTCCTCCGGGCCGGAACTGCACCGGCTTTCCTTCTCCACCGACCTACAGGAGAAGGATGTCATCTTCGGCGGAGAGAAAAAGCTGCGCCGCGCCCTGCTGGAGCTGATTGCCCGCCACAGCCCCAAGGCCGCCTTTGTCTATTCCACCTGCATCGTCGGCATCATTGGCGATGACTTGGAGGCGGTCTGCAAGGCGGTTGCGGCGGAGACCGGCATTCCGGTGATTCCGGTGCAGTCCGAGGGCTTCAAGGGCAACAAGCGGGCTGGCTATCAGGCCGCCTGCGAGGCCATGTTCCGGCTGATCGGCACTGGTGATACGGCAGGCATCTCCAAGTACTCCCTCAATATCCTCGGCGACTTCAACTTGGCCGGGGAGATATGGATGGTGCGGGAATACTACGAGCGCATGGGGATTCAGGTGGTGGCCAACATCACTGGCGATGGCCGGGTTGATGACATCTGCCGGGCGCACGGGGCCGCGCTGAACGTGGTGCAATGCTCCGGCTCGACCATGCAGCTGGCCAAGATGATGGAAGGAAAGTACGGCACGCCTGCTATACGGGTTTCCTATTTCGGCATTGAGGACATGTCTGAGGCGCTGTACGACATCGCCCGCTTCTTTAAGAAGAAATACCC
>NZ_JBLWEP010000107.1:0-6866 GCF_048287355.1 Candidatus Electronema sp. TJ | reverse complement strand
GTGGATGTCTTTGTCGGCGGGGTCAAGGAGCGGCCTATAGCCTACAAGCTGGGCATCGGCTTCTGCGATCACAACCACGAGCGCAAGGAGGCTCTGGCTGGATTCGAGGGAATGCTCAACTTCGCCAAGGAAGTGTATTCCTCGGTGATGAGTCCGGTCTGGCGGTTTGTGCCGAGAAATGACGAACGATAAAGAGGAGCAGCGATTATGAGCAAGCCTCACCCTGATTACATCTCGACCACCAACGCCTGCAAGCTGTGCAGGCCGCTGGGAGCCTGCCTGGCCTTCAAGGGCATTGAGGGCGCGGTGCCGTATCTGCACGGCTCGCAGGGCTGCGCCACCTACATGCGCCGCTACATCATCAGCCATTACAACGAGCCGATAGACATCGCCTCGTCCTCGCTGTCGGAGAAAAACGCGGTGTACGGCGGCGGCCCCAACCTCAAGCTGGGCCTGACCAACGTGGCCGCGAAATACCGGCCCGCGCTGATCGGCATCGCCACCACCTGCCTGACCGAGACTATCGGCGACGACGTTGCCCGCTATCTGCTGGAGTACACCAAGGACACCGAAGGTTCAGAAGGGCTGCCGGAATTCGTCCATGTTGCCACACCGAGCTACGCGGGCACGCACATGGAGGGCTTTCATGGCGCGGTGCGGGCGGTGATCGAACAGCGGGCCAAGGGCGGGCCGCGCAGCGAGACCGTCAACCTGCTGCCCGGCTTTGTCTCCTCGGCGGATTACCGCCTGCTGAAGGAGATCATGGAGGACTTCGGCCTCAACTGCACCATGCTGCCTGATCTCTCCGAGACTATGGACGGCCCGGCTTTGCTCGAATATGAGAAGATCGCCAAAGGCGGCACACCCTTGGCGGCCATTGACGCGATGGGCCGCAGCCGGGCGACCATTGAGTTTGGCCGCACTTTGAGCGACAAACTGAGCGGCGGCCTGGCCCTGAAGGAGAAATTCAGCGGCAGCCATTACCGGCTTGGCCTGCCCATTGGCATCGGCGAGACCGACCGCTTCTTCGAGCTGCTCTTCAGCCTGAGCGACCTGCCTGTGCCGGAGAAATACCGCAAGGAGCGGGGCCGCTTAGTGGATGCCTACGTGGACGGCCACAAGTACGTCTTCGGCAAGCGGGCCATCATCTACGGTGAAGAAGACTTGGTGGTTGGCCTGACCGCCTTCTTGGCGGAAATCGGCATCGTGCCGGTGCTCTGCGCATCCGGCGGCACATCGGGTAGATTGGCAGCGGCCATTGCCGAAGTGACCGGCGATGTCCTCGCCGAGCAGCCGCAGGTGCATGAAGGCGCGGACTTCTTCGACATCGCCGAGCTGGCGGAGAGCCTTGCACCAGACCTGCTTGTCGGCCACTCCAAAGGCTATCCGCTCGCCCGCAAGCTGAACATCCCGCTCATCCGGGTCGGCTTTCCCATCCACGACCGCATCGGCGGCCAGCGCGTTCTGCACCTTGGCTACAGCGGTGCGCAGCAGCTCTTTGACACTGTCACCAACGCGCTGATCGCCAAGAAACAAGATGATTCTCCAGTCGGTTACTCATACATGTGAACAGGAGCACGAGAGATGATCATGAACCCCATAGACTACAACCGCCATCCCTGTTTCAACGCCAAAGTGAAAGGGCAGTACGGCAGAGTGCATCTGCCCGTGGCTCCGAAGTGCAATATTCAGTGCAATTACTGCAACCGCAAGTACGACTGCGTCAATGAGTCGCGGCCCGGCGTGACCAGCACGGTGCTCACGCCGGATCAGGCCCTGCACTACATGGGCAAGGTGCTGGAGAAGGAACCGCGCATCTCGGTGGCAGGCATAGCCGGGCCGGGCGACCCCTTTGCCAATGCTGAGGCCACGCTGGAGACCATGCGCCTGATCCGCAGAAGCTACCCGGAGACCATCCTCTGCTTGGCTTCCAACGGCCTCAATCTGGCCCCGCATGTGGAGGAGTTGGCGGAAATCGGCGTGTCGCATGTCACGGTCACGGTGAACGGGGTGGATCCCGCTGTCACTGAGAAGATTTATGCTTGGGTCTTGGACGGCAAGGTGATCTACCGGGGCAGACAGGCGGCTGAGCTGCTGCTGGCCCGCCAGCTTGCAGCCATCGAGAAGCTGAAGCGGCACGGCATCACGGTGAAGATCAACAGCATCCTCATTCCCGGCATCAACGATCAGCACATAGTTGAGGTGGCCAAGACCATGAAGGAGCTGGGCGCGGACCTCTTCAACTGCATGGCCATGTTCCCCAATGCGGACACGGTGTTTGAGGACATCCTGGAGCCGTCCGCAGAGACCATGAACGCGGCCCGCAGCGCGGCGGAGCAGTTCCTGCCGCAGATGCGCCACTGCACCCGCTGCCGAGCTGACGCGGTCGGGCTGCTGGAAGAAGACCGCACTGACGAGATGCGCGGCTGCCTGAGCGCCTGCGCCAAGCTGCCCAAGCCAGCCGAGGCACTGCGGCCATACGTGGCTGTGGCGACGCTGGAAGGCGTGCTGGTCAATCAGCATCTCGGCGAGGCGACAAAGCTGCAAATCTGGGGACAGGACGGGCAGGGCGGCTACAAGCTGATCGAGGAGCGGCAGACACCGCCAGCAGGCGGCGGGGCGCAGCGCTGGCTCAATCTCAGCCGCATCCTCAGCGACTGCCAGGCCATACTTGTCAGCGACTTGGGCGACGGCCCGAAAGAGGCTCTGAGCAGGCGCGGCATCAAGCCGGTGACTATGGCAGGATTCATAGAGAAGGGGCTGGAGGCGGTTTATACGGGCAAAGGCTTCGCCCTGCTGCAAAGCAAGATGCGCAAGTGCTCGTCCAAAGGGGCCTGCGTGGGCGCGGGCACAGGCTGCGGCTGAGCCTTGACCGGGGACTGAGGGCAGTCAGCGCAGGAGCTTGGCTGCTGCCCAGTTGCTTTTCCTGCTGCGGGCGATATACTGGAGGAAACCAACCAAGGTGCCGCCATGCTCTCTCCGCCCAAATTCTTCGGCATCCACGCTGCTCCGCCCAACTGGCTGCGCTGGCTGCTGACTGTCCTGCCCTTCGCGCTGCTGCTCCTCATCTACGGGCTGGCCTCAGACGCGCGGCAGCGCGAGAACCCTTCGGACAAGCTCCTGCCGCCGCCCGCCAAGATGCTTGAGGCCATGCATCGGGCCGCCTTCGAGGAGAACGCCCGCACCGGCGAATACCAGCTCTGGACAGACACCGGCGCGAGCCTGCGGCGCATCGGCATCGGCCTGGGCGCGGCGGCCTGCTGCGGCCTGGTCCTCGGTTTGGTGCTCGGCCTCTTCGCAGGCATGGAATTCCTCCTACTGCCGTTTGTCACCTTCATCTCGATCATCCCGCCGCTGGCTGTCCTGCCCATTCTTTTCATTGTCTTCGGCGTGGATGAGCTGGCCAAGGTGATGCTGATCTTCATCGGCACCTTCCCCGTCATTGCCCGCGACATCCAGCTGACGGTGAAGAAGATTCCCCGCGAGCAGATCATCAAGGCCTGCACCTTGGGGGCCTCGCAGCTCAGTCTGGCCTGCCGCATTGTCCTGCCGCAGATCATGCCCCGCCTGATCGAGACCGTGCGCATGAGCCTGGGGCCTGCCTGGCTCTTCCTTATCGCCTCCGAGGCCATCGCGGCCACAAACGGCCTCGGCTACCGCATCTTCCTGGTTCGGCGCTACTTGGCCATGGATCTGATCATCCCCTATGTGCTCTGGATCGCGCTGATCAGCGTGGCGGCAGACTTCTGCCTCCGCCTCCTGCTCAGAACGCGCCATGCTTGGTATTTGGACTCGCAGGGATAGCAACAATGCAAACAGGAGGCAGACAACACATGCAGATGAAGACAGTGCCAGCAGGAGTCATCAACCTGATCGGCAGAATACTCCTCGCCTCAGTCTTTCTGCTGACCGCGCTGGTCAGCAAGATTCCAAAGTTTGATCATGTTGCTCAGCAAATGGCTCAGGAGGGCGTTCCCATGCCCAGCGTCATGCTGCTCGGCGCGGTTGTCTTCCTGCTCGCAGGCAGCCTGTCGCTGATTGCCGGGTTCAAGGCGCGGGCAGGGGCGGTTCTGCTCCTGATCTTCACCATGTCAGGCACCTGGGTCTTCCATGACTTCTGGACATGCACGGATCCAGCGCAGATGCAGGAGCACTTCAAGGAGTTCATGAAGAACCTGTCCATCAGCGGGGGACTGCTGCTGATTCTGGCCAACGGGCCTGGCGCGTTCAGCCTTGACTCCAAGCCTTCCGTCAAAGAATCATGAAGGCCGCCGCGCTGCGCCAAAGCAGCTTTCTCTTCTTTCAGGACGTGTACAAGAGCTACGGCAGCAAGGTGGTGCTGGACGACATCGACCTTGCCGTGGCCCAAGGCGAGCTGGTCACGGTCGTGGGGCCGTCGGGCTGCGGCAAGTCCACCTTGCTCAGGCTGGCCTTGGGGCAGGAGCTGCCCAGCTCCGGCCAGGTGCTGATTGACGGCAAGCCCTGCGGCTTCGCTGACCGCAGCCGGGGCATCGTCTACCAGAAGTACTCCCTCTTTCCGCACCTGAACGTTGTGGACAACGTGCTGCTCGGCTCGCGCCTGTCCAGCGGCTTCTTTGAGCGCAGACGGCGGCGGCGGGAGTTCGAGGACGAGGCCATGCGCTACCTGCGCCGCATGGGCTTGGAGGAGCACAGCCGCAAGTTCCCGCACGAGCTGTCCGGCGGGATGCGGCAGCGGGTGGCCATTGCCCAGTCGCTGATCATGAAGCCCAAGATCCTGCTGATGGACGAGCCGTTTGGCGCGCTCGACCCAGGCTCGCGGGAGAACATGCAGATCTTCCTGCTGGAGCTGTGGGAGGAATTCGGCATGACCATCTTCTTTGTCACCCACGACCTTGAGGAGGCGGTGTTCTTGGGCACGCGGATCATCGTGCTGTCGCAGTACTACACCGACAGCCGGGGCGAGACGGCGCAACGCGGGGCGCGGGTGGTCTGCGACTACGCTTTGCCCAAAGAGGCCAAGTCAACAGCGGTGAAGGCAGCGGCCAGCTTTGGCGAGCTGATCCAGCAGATACGGGAGCAGGGCTTCAACCCTGCCTATCTGCGCCACGCCAGCAGCTTCAATCTGAAGCATCCTCACTCCTTCCAGACCTTGCGGCCAGAGGAGCGCTGAGTTCCTGCCGCCGCCCTGATGTCTCCGGCCTGCTTGGGCTGCCAGCGCAGGCCGCCGCCCTTGTAGCCCCGGCAGCGCACCAGATACACGCGGCGCAGCTCCTCGCTGCCGAACCACGGCGAGCTGCGCCGCTGGATGATCACTTCCTCCGGCTCCACCGTCTCGAAGACAGCACGCAGCACCGCGTCCATGCCCTTGTGCTCGTGCACGCCCACCGCGTCCATGCCGACCAGCATCTCCTCCTCGAACCAGAAATCATAGACATTAGGCCGCGACCAGCGGTTGAGGCAGACTGTGCGCGGCTGGCCCGGCATGTGAAAGGCCAGCTCGCTGGCGAACTGATAGCGCAGGCCGAAGACGAACGTCTGCTCTGGCCGGGGCATGTTCAGACGCGCCTGCTCAAGCTGTTGCGCCAGCTCGTCCCAGCCCTGTGTTTCCTGGGCGATGCGGTCCCATCGGGCTGGAACCGGCAGCGCAGGCCAGACCAGATGCACAAGCAGGGCAGCTGACATCGCGCCTGCCAGAGCAAGACCTGCTGACCACCAGCGCGATGCGCCGCCATATAAGGCCGCAGCGAGGATCAAGGCGGTGAGATACGCAGGCGCGGGCCAGTTGCCGTAGATGCGGCCATGCAGCGCGAGCAGCGCGAAGACAGCGAAGCCCGGCAGCGAGAGCCAGAGCAGGAAGCGGGTTCGCTCGCCGCCGCGCCAGCCGCGCAGCCAGGCCGCGATAATAAACAAGAAGACAAAGGGCGAGAGCAGCCCGGCCTGACTGCCGAGGAATTCCCACAAATAGCGCAGGGTGAAGGCGGATTCCTCCGCGCTCACGCCGCCTTGGAACAGCACGTGCCGGAACGTCGTCCAGCTGTGGCGGGCGTTCCAGAGCAGCACCGGGGTGAAGAGCAGCAGTCCGGCAAACAGGCCCAGCCAGGGCTGGCGCGTCAGCAGCTTGGCCCGCTGCTCGCGGCTGCAAAGCAGGAAGCCGAAGAGCGAGGCCGGAAAGAGGAGCATGGTGTATTTGGAGAGCAGGCCAAGGCCGAAGCACAGCCCGGTTGCCAGCCAGTCGCGCTGCCGCCCGCTTTCCACCGCCAAGGCGGCGCAATAACAGGCCGCAGCCCAGCAGGGCAGGAGCAGCCCGTCCGGAGTGGCGATGAGCGCCGAGCCGTTCATGAGCAGCAGTGTCTGGCTGAGCAGAGCGGTCTGTAGGGCTGTTTGCCAGGAGAACCAGCGGGCGGTCAGCAGGCAAAGCCAGACCGAGGCCGCAGCCATGCCCAGCACAGTCGGCAGGCGGACAGCAAACTCGGTCTGGCCGAAGAGCTGCGCGGCCAGCCAGATCGTCCAGGCGATCATCGGCGGGTGGTCGTGATAGCCGATGTCCAGATAGCGGCTCCACTGCCAGTAGTTGGTTTCGTCCGGCGTGAGCGGGAAATGGCCGCTGATCAGCAGGCGCAGCGCAAGGCCAAGCGCGATGATCAGCCAGACCTGACGGCGGGCGGATTGTTCAGTCATGAGTGTTTGCCGCATGCGGCCTGGTTCAAGGTTTCGCGCAGGCGTGCGCCGCCCCGCCGTGTGATTGCCCCTGCCATTATACCATGTCCGCCGCCGGGGGAAATCTCCGGCCATGCTGTGAAGCAATCTCGCACCATGCTGGGACTTGGAGTTGCACTATGCTGGAACCCAGAGTTGCAGCATGCTGGTACTGAGTGTTGCAGCAT